>CAZEOC010000391.1:0-4031 GCA_964513525.1 uncultured Saprospiraceae bacterium
AGAAAAATACAAATACGATTAATTTATTCATTTATAATACTCTTTTGGTTAAAATATCTGACTTGGGATCTTCAAGAAATTGATTTTATTGACAGAAGCTCAAATTTTAATTAGTATAAAAATAATTTATATTTGTTATGTGTTACAAGACAACGGCTTATATATTATAAGTTATTAAATAATTTACAATTCATCTTCCTTATATTATGTTTCAAAAGTTAGTATTCAAATATCTTCTTTTATCAATTTTCCTCATTTTTATTGTGCAAACAGATTTGTTTTCACAACTTGAGAATGATTATACGCCCATTCAGCAAAAAGGTGAAATTCCTTATGATTATATCAAGAAATTAAAAGGAGATGTAAAAATTAAATACAGAAATAGCGAAAGAATCAACAAACTACAAAGAGATCAATTTAAGGATGCAACGAAATACAGCATTAGTCAGGTTTTTCAAAAAGGAGATATTTATTTTAATGATCCAATGACTGAATATGTTCGTAAAGTTGGTGATCAACTCTTGTATGGAAGTGATTTAGCAATTGATATTCGATTTTTTGTAAGTCGATATACGACTACAAATGCAACTTCTTGGCAAGACGGAACGATCATCGTTAATATTGGTTTATTATCCAAAATAGAAAATGAAGCACAATTAGCTTTTGCAATGGCACATGAAGTTAGTCATTACATTCAGCAACATCCATACAAACAATATGCGGATTTTGTTAAGAAAGAAGAAACTACAAATAGTACAAAAGCTTATATTTATCATTACAATAAAGCTTTACATTACGAAATTGAAGCAGATTCGATTGCTATAAAATTATTGAGAAAAGCGAACTATGATTACGAAGAAGGAATTAAAGTTTTGAAAACTATAAAAGGAGAAATGCAACGCTTATCTCCAAATTTCCCTAATTATCTATCTTCTGACAAATACACAATTGATCAAGAGAAATTGTGTAAAGCAATACAATATTATGATTATATGGAACGCCCAAAAAACCGTTCTATAAAACCAACTGATGCACGCCAAATCAAATTTCAAAGAACTATAAAAAAACTTAAACCCAATACGGAATTAAAGCAATATATACTTTCTCGTCGTTTATTTGAAAAGGTGAATCAAATTGCAAAATTTGAAGTGGTAGAACAAACCTTTAATGATTTGCAACACTTACTGAGTTCTTATGAAGCATTACAATTATTGGAAAAATTTCCCAATAATAAATATTTACAAATAAAAATTGCAGAAAATTTATTTGAACTTAAAAGTTATAATGATTTAGGTGTTTTGGTTAATGTGTTTGAAAAACAACGGAAAACTCGAGATGATGGCTTTGCTAATTTTTGTTGTTTTATTAATAAATTGACCAAAGATGACTTGAAGAAAATGACGATTGGATTCACTCAAAAATTATATAAAAAACATCCTTCTGATGAGAGAATGCTTATTATTATGGCAAAAACCTTAGAAGATGGCTATGGTTTGGAGAATGCAAAGTCTTATTATAGAAGATATGTTATTTCTTTTCCAGATGGAGAACATTGTATTATGGCAAAGGAAAAGTTAGGCGAGAAATAATAAAAGCTTCATTTTTGATTAATTCTTTCAAAGAAAGAAAAAAGGATAATTCATACAGATATGAATTATCCTTTTTTTTTGGCTCAAAAATTGGAATTTTCGTTTTAATGCTCACTAAAAAAATGATGTAATCTTGCTTTTCATTAGATTTAATCATAATTTTATATCATAGAGCAAATCAATATACAAATACCTAATTCTGATATTCCTAAATATACAGAATAACTACACTTATTACATCAATGGAGAAATTAATAGATTATTTTATAGACAATAATCCCAACAAAAGTGCGGATTATTCAATCAAAGAAAGATTACTCGTTTTATTTAATATTTCAATGGTTGGTTTAGCACTTTTTATGATACCAACATATCTTTATCTTGAAGTTTTTACACTATTAAATTTCCTTTATGTTTTACTTGTAGGAAGTATTATAATCTTGTTTTATTTCAAGTTTAGCAGTAATCTAAAAATTGCTTCTTTTGCCTTTATTACTTTTTGTTTATCCTATCTTTTTCTAAATATCCTATATACTGGCGCAATCAATTCAGTATTGGTAATTTGGCTCGTAATATTACCAATTTTAGCGATATTATTGAATAATGGCTTTATTAATTATTCTATTGTACTAAGTATATTAGTTGTTATTTCATTGTTGATATTTGATTATATAGGTTTTACTTTCCCGAATGAAATGGACAGATTTGGAGGAAATTTCATAAAACTAATTATTAGAGTAAACTTTATGACGTCCATTGTCATGATAGTTTATTATTACGATAAAAAACGTCAAGCTGATAAGGAGTTATTAGAACAATCTAATACTGATTTGGAACAGTTTGCCTATGTTGCATCGCATGATATGAAAGCTCCTTTGAGAAATATTATGAGCTTAGCACAATTATTAAAACGAAAAAGTAAAAAAGAGTCTTGTGCAGAATCAAGCGAGTATATTCAGCATATTTTAAGTAATGGTCATCGTATGAATGAGTTAATTCAAGATGTTTTAGAAATTGCAACAATTGACAAACAAGAATTTTCTAAAACAAGAATAGATGCCAATGAAATTTTAAAAAAAGTAAAAGAAAACCTACAGAATGAATTAGCAGCGAAAAATGCAAAGATTGAATATAGAGGTTTACCATTTATTTCAGTAAATGAACCTCAAATTATTCAGGTTTTTCAAAATCTAATTGAGAATGGTTTGAAGTATAATAGAAGTGAATCTCCTTTAATTCAAATTAGTTTTGGAATAGATAAAAAGTTCATACATTTTTACTTTTCTGATAATGGAATTGGAATTGCATCCGAATTTTATGATAAAATATTTGAAATGTTCAAACGCTTACATTCTGGGTTTGAATTTACAGGAACAGGAATTGGTTTAGCAATTTGTAAAAAAATTGCACTTAGACATAAAGGCGATTTAAAAGTAGAAGAATCATCAGATAACGGCACAGTTTTCAAATTAAGTTTGCCAATAAAGTAAGTTGTTTTTATGTTCTAAATTTACTTCTTGATAAATCTCATCTCAAAAAATTAAAAGCCCATAATGTTTTGAACATTATGGGCTTTTCTAATTAATAATCGCTTATTAAAATTAATCTAAAGTACTTTCAAGTCTTTGAATTTCTTATATCCAATAAACTAAAGAAGCTGCAGCTGGAAAAGCATTCGTTTGATTTACTTCTCCAAAAGTTTCAAGAATAACTCTTTGATGATGAGTTGGATTATAATCATCACATACTTCAATCTAAAATGGAATTATATTTCTACATTAAATAATCAAAAACTATTTGATTTCTCCAACCTTAGTTCCTGACATTGCTTTTTTAATATTATGGTCCATTGCTCGATGTGCCATTGGTTTAGTGAATTCATTTAAATCATCCATTCCTTTATTAATCAAGTCTTTATCTTCACCGTCGATTACTTTTTTCAAAGATTCAATTAATACAGTTGTTTTAGTATTTTCTTCTTTAGAAATTATTTCAGCATTCTGAACTAAGAACTTTTCAGCTGCACGAACAACATTATTGGCTTCGTTTTTCGCTTCTAATAAAGCACGAATTTCCATATCTGATTTAGCATTCTGTATAGAATCCAAAAGCATCAAAGCCATTTCTTCTTCGCTAATTCCATAAGCTGATTTCATTTCTACTTGTTGCGTTACACCAGAACGTAATTCCTTTGCACGAACGGTAAGAATTCCATCTGCATTTAGAATGAAATGAATTTCAATTTTTGGCAAATTTAGAGGCATTGGAGGAATTCCTTTAAGAATAAATTCTCCTAATTTTCGATTGTGTTGAACCAAATCTCGCTCGCCTTGATAAACTGCGATTTTCATATTCGTTTGTCCGTCAACAGAAGTCGTGTACTGTCGTCCAGCTTTCATTGGCACTTTCGAATTTCGAGGAATAATTACATCCATCAAGCCA
>CAZEOC010000392.1:0-4024 GCA_964513525.1 uncultured Saprospiraceae bacterium
AAGGTATTGAATGAGATTGCTCCAAACCATGCTAAGAAGTTTGATGCTTTCCCTGAGAAACAAACAGCTCATTTTAGTAGAATATTCATTGATAATAAAGCTCGATTTAAAACAAACTGGAAAAACAAAGCTTACAACGCGCAGCGTCTTCATTTCGACAATTTCCTTCATGATGCTGTTAAAGAAATTACTTCTACTGAGATACTTGAAGACTTCAAGGTAGATACGATTATACGAACAGGTTTTGGTTTTAAGATTGGAAATGCAAAGTCTGATCAATTTTTTGAAACAAAGATGCTAGTTGGAGCTGATGGTGCACAATCGATTGTGGCGAGACAATTAACGAATTTCAAAGTAAGTTTACCAGATAATGTGGCTGCTGTTCGAGCATACTATACACGTGTTAAAGGACTTCATCAGAACTCTACTGAATTTTATATTAGTAAAAAATATCCATCTGCTTACCTTTGGATTTTTCCAGTTACTGACAACTTAGTCAATGTTGGTGTTGGTATGCTTTCTTCCAATATTTCTAAGCAAAAAATCAAATTACGAAAACTCCTTGACCAATGGATTGCAGAGTCTAAGGTTCTTCAAAACCGATTAGCTGATGCTAAACAAGTGACAAAAGTCCAAGGCTTTGGATTACCTTTGGGCACAAGACGAGTTCCTATTACTGGTGATAATTTTATTTTAATTGGTGATGCTGCTTCTTTAATTGACCCAATTGGTGGTCATGGAATTGATACAGCTATGCTAAGTGGACAATTGGCAGCGAAGCAAATTATTAAAGCCTTTCAACAACAGAATTTCTCTAAAAATAATTTTGAAGATTATGAAATCGCATTATTTCAACGTATTGGAAAGGACTTTGAAAAGAAAACAAAAGCATTAAGATGGGCTAATCGTTACCCTACATTGAGTATTAAACTAATGAACTTAGCTTCGTTTTTTTATAGGTCATGACCTAAAATCAGAATTAATTTGTAATTTCACTCTGCTAAAAGCATCTAAAAATTAAATCAGAAAACTGACTTTTATGATTTTCTGGTGATATTTTTAATTAATAAAATTTGTAATTTTAATTTTGTAATAATTAACTATTACCAAACAGAATATTATGAAAAAGAAAAAAATACAATTAAAAGAACTGCAAGTAAAGAGTTTTATTACATCATTAAGTGATAATGAAGCTAAAGAAGTTCGTGGAGGAGTTTTGACAAGACCTCAGAATAATGATGGTCTTATTTCACCAAACTTAGGTAGAAAATTGATGTGGACAATTTCAGAACAACGAAAGGATTATGTTCGATTTGGCGATAGTAATGGTACAGATCTTTTCATCAAAAAATAAAGTATTACAAAACTGAGGTATTGAATATACTATCATATATTCAATACCTCAGTTTTATATTTATTTTGTAGCGTTTTTGCAAATGTTTCTTCCTCTATTTTGCTATCCAGCCAAGAGATAAAATCAAAATATCTCAATATTGATCCTTCCTTTGGATTATTCAACATGATTACAAAATCTGCCCTTAATTTTATAAACTCATCTTTTAGTGCCCTCCTTGTAACAATGTTTCTTGACTTCTTAATAAACTTTATAATACGCTGTTCAAATGCGTAAAGGCGGTTTCGTCTGCGTAAGTAACGGTAAGTTGAGCGTAATAATGATTCTAAATACAAACTATTTCCTAATTCATAATGAATAATTATTTGAAGAATTCTAGCTACGGATTGCAAATCTTGTCGTTGTAAATTATCCGAATAATCCAATAACTGATTGAGCCACTCTAATGCTTCATCATAATGTTCTGCACCGAAATATAAATAACTATATACCAAACAGTAATTCATCCCAAATAACGATTTTGTTTTTGGAAATTGCTTACTTTCTTGCTCTCTTTCTTCAATTAGTTGTACACCTTCTGTAAAACTTCCATTTTCTGTACAAAGCACCATTTTATTTAAATAATAATGCAAAAATATCTTGTATTTATCATCATTAGTAATTGGCTGAATATTCCTAAGTTTTATCAGGTTTTGATTAACTTCCTCGTACTTGCGAAGCATTCCACAACTAAAAATCTGATTGGTAATCACTGAAATATAAACGGAAGGATCTTCTTTTAAGAAATTAGATTGAGCTTCCATTAAATCAATCAAAGCTGAATTTGTAGAATAGTAATCAGTATAAGATCTAGTTGAAGAATGATAAATTCCATGGATTCTATAAAATAGAACTTGTGCTTCGTAAAATTCGGGAAACTCCGAAATATCTAACGAAGCATTTCTAATTAATAATTCTAGTTCCTCTAATCGCTCGTCGTTGCGTGCAATAGCGTCTCGTTTAAGACTTATTAAAAATTGAAAAAATAATGTTTGATAATCTCTATGCTGAGTTATTTTCTCAATTAATTGATGTTCTTCCTCATTGATATTATCTAATTCCTTATTCAAAAAGCTGATATTTGATTGACTATATGCAATCTGCTTTTTCCATTTCAATACTTCTAATACAATTAAAAATTGATCATACTGGTAAGCTAATTTCTTTGTTTTTGCCAATATATCATCACAATGATCATAAAGGGAACGCTTGACTAATACACGAACATTATTCAACATTGATTTCAATTTAAAATCAACAGATGTTTTTTCATCATAAGCTTGCAAGCTTTTTAAAATGAGTTCGTACAAGTAATGTTTAAGTTCTGAAAACTTCCTACTTCCTAATATTTGATTTGGGTAAATCGTCGCTTTAATCACTTCTTCATCATAAATAGCTTGTTTATCTATGATATTAAATAATTGAATGTATTTATTAACCTTACCCGATTTGTTGGATGATTGTTTTGATACAAAAATAGAAAAATACCGTTTTTCTGAACCTGAGAGGCTATTTATTAATTCATGTAACCGTATGGAAGGTGTTTTCGGCATCTATTTCATTTTGATTATTTAGTTTTTATTAAGTTCTATAAATAAAACTCTTAATGTCGAATTTAAGAAAAAAATGCTAAAAAAATTATTTTTTATCCAAATCAGAAAACTGACATATCTATTTTAATTGGGTTGCAACTATTTAAAGATCCAACTATCATTGTATCATCGAATCAATATGAAATTATTTGAGCAACTATGACAAAAAGTATAAAACCAAAAGCATATTAACTTTTTTAGATTACATATAAATATTTGACAGATGAACACACAAAAGGTCGCTAGTAACAAACAAGCTTATCCATTGTCTTTAACTTATAAAAGACAACAACAAGATGCTAAACGCAAAGTCATTCGTAGAGCAAATCCAAACAAGATTGCTTTACCAACTCTTGACGGGCTAGTCTTTGAGGAAGTGTGCAACATCATTTATCTTGAAGCACAAGGAAATTATACTTATATCCATATGACTGGGAATAAAAAATTCTTAGTTTGTAAGACGCTTCGAGAAGTTGAAGAAGGCATCAGAACAGACTCGTTTGTTCGTGTTCATCGTTCATATACTATAAACATGTTATTACTAACGAGGTATATCAAAGGAAAAGGCGGATATGTTATTATGGAAGATGGTTCTACGGTCAATGTATCAGCTGGTCGTAAGAAAGCATTTATGGAAGCAGTAGAAATATTATTTTAATAAGGTATCCAAAGTTTTCAAAAATAATCTAGTAAATAAATACTTCATAAAATTTCCCTTAAAACAGATACTGGTTCATTTTTCCAATTTTAATTAAGAGGTAAAAGAACTGGTAAAGTAAACCTTGCAGTGTAAAAGTAAACTCTAGGCAAAAGTGCTTAGAGTTTTTTGTTATTAAACGTGAGGTTAAATCATAATTCATTGAAAATTAAAACTTTAGTTGCATTATTTTTGACACACGTTAAATACTTCGACAAAAGTTTTTACGTATTACTTTTCTTATAAAAGCTCTGATTATCAGGATCTTGCTTGTTTGACTTCTGTCTTCTTATACCAATCCATGTTTAGAATTTATATTAATCAGGACAGTATATTTTTTCT
>CAZEOC010000393.1:0-4019 GCA_964513525.1 uncultured Saprospiraceae bacterium
CACGTGCTTCTTCTGGTCTAATACGTGCCACCATCGGCATGGCATCAAATATTTTGCCGCGAACGACTAGACTGGCTCATAAACATTTTTTCGGCCGCCGCACTGACTGACTTCAGCGAAAGCATATTATCAAGAGCAACCAGCAAATTTAGATCAAGCTTCTTAAAACGCATATTTGGTGCTCATTGACTGGATAATGAAAATCATTCAGGTTTGAATTTGTTCCATAGTAAACTCATTGGTCGTTTGGTATCAAACTAGGCTGGGTGTAGGCAATGCGTATTATCGGCCCGCGATTCGGCTCATC
Source organism: uncultured Saprospiraceae bacterium (assembly GCA_964513525.1). GTDB lineage: Bacteria > Bacteroidota > Bacteroidia > Chitinophagales > Saprospiraceae > CAWVWD01. The sequence continues at coordinate 308 of CAZEOC010000393.1, forward strand.
CTTTCCACGGTGACGTTGCACTGGAGTAACAAATTTCGATGCGCTGTGCTTGTGCTCGTAGTTGTACCACCCCATAAACTGATTAGCCCACGATCCTGCAGCTTCAAGGATGTCAAATCCTTGAGATGGCCAGGGGGCGAGTATTTCAACGTTCTGAACATAGACTCAATGAAAAATGGCCGAATGCCCGCGTAGCGGGCATTCTTACTTCAAGGTAAATCGAGCCGTGGAGTCTGTTTTACTGACTAAAGCTCGAAGCGATATTCATCAGGTTGCCACGCATAGGCATTGCCTGAGTGAAGCACACGACCGAAGCTTGGAAAAGGCAAATGCGCCGAGGCAACCAGAATACCTTCGCCCGCCGCCATATCCAGTAGTCGCTGGCGCGTTGCTTTCCCGGTGGCCCCATCAACATCGAACGCCAATCCGGCTTCGGGATGTTGGAACTGCACAGACGCCACGCCACAAGCATCTCCCCAGATCAATAAGTCTTCCCCAGCCGACGAAATTCGATATCCAGTGTGTCCGGGGGTGTGGCCCACCAATGGTATCGCCGAAATGCCAGAGACAAGCTCAGGGCCGCCGGTAAATAGGTTGATTCTCCCGTCGTAAAGTGCCTTCACTTGTTTGGCTGCATCAAACCAGGGCTTGGCAAAATCCGGGGCATTGGATTGCTTGATATCGGAGGTCCAATAGTCGAAATCCACTGTGCAGATATGTATCTCGGCATTTGGGAACGTTGCCCTGCCGTCAGAAATCAAAGAACCAATGTGATCCGGGTGCATATGGGTAACTAAGATGGTGTCGACTTGATCTGGCGAATAACCCGCTTGCTTAAATGTATTCAGGAACTGTCCAGCAGTTGGCCCAAATAGATCTGCTGAGCCAGAATCAACAAGTGTCAATCTGTTGCCCTGGTTGATCAAGTAAGAAGTGACGCCAACACGAATTGCCCCTGTAGCTGGCAAGCCTGCAGCGGATGCCAGCTGTTCAACAGTCGCCTGCTCGATACCGACCCAGAAATTGTGTGTAATGTCGATATAGCCGTCAAGCAGCGCGGTAACTTCGAATTCTCCTACTTTGCGACGATAGAAACTGGGTGCCTGTCCGCTTGCCAGCGGCGCTTTTGCGCTCACCATGCTCGGTAATAACATAGATCCTGTTGCTGCTGCAGTCGTGGCGACGAGCATTTGCCTTCGAGATAAATTTGTCATTAGAAAACTCCTCTGATTGGTTTGAGTGGCACAGGCTAAATAAACACTTGAATCGATACAATGGATATTGTTAAATAGTGATTATGGAAAATTTCGATATTGACCGGCTCGATGCCAAGACCATGCGGCTGATCATTAGCATCGACAAAACAAAGTCAGTGTCCGATGCTGCCTTTAATGAAAACCTGTCCCAGTCAACCGCCAGTTATCGACTGGAGCGGGTTCGTGCGGCACTGGCAGATGAGGTTTTCACACGTGGATCTTCGGGAATGGAACCAACCGTTCTGGGTTCAAAGGCAATTCGGGCCTTCTCGAAAATTCTTGGTGAACTCGATGAACTGGCAGAAGCCAAAGAATTCGATCCGCTTAGCGCAAGTCGCAAGTTCGTTGTTGCGGCCACGGCGTTTGAGATCGAAACAATTGTGGCACCACTACAACGCTACTTACTGACGCATGCCCCAGGCTGTAACCTGATCGTGCATTCCATGGATAAGCGAAATTTAGTTGAATCGTTACGTGATCATTGGGATCTGGCACTTCTATCCGTGCCGCCGGCTTCATCCGCTTTAAAACAGAAATTGCTTGTGGAAGACGAGCTCGTTACGTTTTACGATGCAACGGTAAGAGAGGCACCCAGCACGCTAGACGCATACTGTTGTTCAGATCACGCGGTCTCAACACTAGGTGGTACTGCCACCAGTGGAGTGGATACAGCACTGCGAAAATTGAATCGCAGTAGAAAAATTAAACTGGTGGTGAGTAGTCTTGAATCTTTGGCGCCACTAATGAAAGGCACGTCACTAATTACAACTATTCCAAGTAAATTAGGTGCTGGCTTGATGCGCGATTTCTCGGTTGTTCAATGCCCATTAGACTATCCGACAATACCGTTTCACGCTGCCTGGCATCTTAACAAAGATGGAGAATCATGGCATCGTTGGCTACGAAGCACAGTGACTGGTGATTTTCAGTCAATTACGGGCACTAATAGAAAATAGAAGACGGTGCTCTGCCGATTGTGGGTTGTGGGTGAAGAACTTGCCATCGATGTATTCGACTTTTCGATCTGGATTTTCAGTCCGCAGCTTTCGATGGATTTTTTAACACTAATTCAGAAACTATGGATGATGGATCGTTTGATAAACGAGTGTGGCTGCCTGTTTACATAGATTGAGATCACGAATAATCAACGCCGAAGCACGCGGTAGTTACGCCCCCCGTGATAACACACCAGTACCGCACCACTTGTCGCAACTTGCTCAAACAAATTAATTGTAGAAGTTCAGACTTGATCTGACACTTTACTTTAAAACAGAGGCTGGAAACAGTCTTTAAAAAGTGAGGGTTACCGGTTTTAATGGAAGTGCAAACCTTTCATTTAAACCTCAAGAGGCAACCCTCATGATTAATAGTACAGAGAAAGTCATTTCCCATAAAGTCGGCCTGCTAAATCTAGCCGAAGAACTCCAGAATATATCGCAAGCCTGTAAAGTAATGGGCTTTTCACGAGACACCTTCTACCGATACAAAGAAGCGGTCGATGAAGGTGGAGTGGAGGCACTGCTTGAGAAAAGCAGACGAAAGCCGAACCAGAAAAACCGTGTAGATCCGCTTGTTGAAAATGCGGTGCTAAGGTACGCGATAGATGAGCCTGCACACGGACAAACCAGAACCAGCAACGAGCTGCGTAAAATCGGTGTATTTGTATCCCCTTCAGGCGTTCGTAGTATCTGGCTGCGTCACAACCTAGCTTGCTTCAAAGATCGCCTCAAAGCCTTGGAGAAGCACGTGGCAGAGAGCGGAGATGTACTCACGGAATCACAGCTACAGGCCTTGGAGCGCCAGAAGGAAGAGAAGGAGGCTCACGGTGAAATCGAGACTGAACACCCCGGCTACCTTGGCTCTCAGGATACATTCTACGTTGGCACACTCAAGGGGGTAGGACGAGTGTATCAGCAGACTTATGTTGACACCTACTGCAAGGTGGCTCACGCGAAGCTCTATACCAGCAAGACACCGATCACAGCTGCAGATCTACTCAACGAACGTGTACTTCCTTACTACGAGGAGCACGAATTGCCAGTATTGAGGATATTAACGGATCGTGGAACCGAGTACTGTGGCAAGCCAGAGCATCACGATTACCAGTTGTACCTGGCACTCAATGAAATCGAACACACTCGCACCAAAGCACGGCACCCACAGACCAATGGAATCGTCGAAAGGTTCCATAAAACGATTCTCAACGAGTTCTATCAGGTATCTTTTAGGAAACACGTCTACAGCAGTATTGAACAGCTTCAAGGTGATCTTGACGATTGGCTCGAGAAATTCAATACTGAACGCACACATCAAGGCAAGATGTGTTGCGGTAGAACGCCATTGGATACTTTGATCGATGGCAAGAAAATCTGGCAGCAGAAGAATATAGCTTAAACTTCATCTGACAGTCACTTCGTTAGAGCCGGTAACTGTCAGATCAAGTCGAGACTTCTACA
>CAZEOC010000394.1:0-4017 GCA_964513525.1 uncultured Saprospiraceae bacterium
AATCTGTTTTATTATCACTTAATCCTTTGATGTCTTTGATGCGTTCGTCAGACATGGAAATCACATATTTGCCTACAATTCGTTCAGAAGCGTAAATCGAAACGGCTTTATTTGTTCCACTACTCAGGTGAACAACGCTATTATTTGTATTATTAACATAGGTATAGTTCGTAAGGGTTTGAGCAATCGAACCATTGACTTCAAACTTTCCATTCGTTGGTGTTGTGCCTACGCCTACGCTTCCATTAAATTCTAAAATATTATTATCAAATTCTCCATAAATAAGTGGGGAAGCAGAATTAGAGTTATCAATATACAATCTATCAGAATTGGATTCATTTTGTCCTGCTTGGTAACCAATAAAGACATTTCGGCTTCCTGTTGTCGCTAACATGCCTGTTTCATAACCTAACATGACATTATAATCACCATCTACGATGTCTCGCCCTGTCGTTCTGCCTATATAGACATTATAAGAGCCTGTCGTGTTATCTAATCCAGGTTGGCTTCCAAGAAATACATTATAGCTACCTGTTGTATTATCATAGCCTGTTCGATAACCTCCCATAAAAACATTGTGACTTCCAGTTGTGTTTTTATAGCCTATCTGACTGCCCATAAAAACATTATATCCTCCAGTTGTATTTTTGTAGCCTGTCTGAAAACCCATAAAAACATTGTGATCTCCATCATCCGTTGTATAGCCTGCTTGATAACCCATTGCAATATTATATTGTCCATCTGTATTGGTATAACTGGCTTGATAGCCTAAGGCAATATTGTAACGATTTGAAAAATCATCATTTAGTCCTGCATCTTCTCCTATAAAAATTGAATTACCTGTATTAGCGGTTTCAAGTCTGCCGCTTTTCATGCTAAAATATTCCGTTCCACCTACATCAAATCGAATAATATCTTCATCACTACTTGCTTCTACTTGGATTTTGGTGTCACTGTCTGCGTCTTCAAGTTTTGTAGCAATAGAAAGGTCAGACCAACTTAGTGTGCCGCTGCCATCAGTTGATAAGAATTGATTGGCACTTCCGTCTGATGTTGGAAGACTATAAGCACTATTGATGGTTAAAGTAGGAATATCATTTGTCCATGAAAGTGTACCACTTCCATCTGTAATTAAGAATTGATTGGCACTTCCGTCAGCATTTGGAAAGCTATAAGCTGTTACTGCGACAGAGATGTCCGACCAATTTAATATTCCACTTCCATCAGTAGTAAGGACTTGATTGGCACTTCCGTCAGCGGTAGGTAAAGTATAATTTCCATTAATACCAACGTTTCCATTATCGTCTATTGTGATACCTTCGTTATCGCCGTCATTGGAAAGCCAATAATCATTGAGTTGAAAATTTTGGTTAGCATAGTAACTAGCACTACTTTGAGCAGTTCCATTATTAAAATAAAATGTATCAATATATGATAAACTAATGCCTTGGTCAGCCCAATCAAGAATGGTATATTCTTGTGTTGTATAATCTTGGTAATAAGTTCTAAACAAATAATCACTAGTAGAGCTAGTAATATTTCTACCTTCCAAATATACATTGTCATTATTTGCAGCAATATGAAAATAAGAATTTACGGTATCTTCTATAGATACCGTATAAGTTTGACCAGATGTAATAGGAATAAAGTTTTCTGAAATATCAAATGCTTGCCAACCACTACCACTATAGCTACCCACTTCCATTCCAAAAAGTTCTGTTCCACTTGTTCCTTGTCCTTCATAAATTTTAAAATAACCACCATCATAACTATAAATTTTAAGATCTATCTGTGATAAATATCCAGAATAATTAGGTACAAAGGATTGCCACCTTTCACCACCTCCATAGTGAGTAACATCACTTGTGGTTTGTGCTATATCAAGTGTGGATGCGCTTAAAACTTCTCCTTTTATGATTAATCCCGATTCTTCTATTATTCTTAAATTAGATAAATCTATGGTATTACCATCAGAAATAGTCAAACTATCTGACTCAAAAGTAAGCGTTTGCTCATCAGTATTAATTGTTGTCCATGTGGTACTATTATAGTAATAAAACGCATTTTTATCCGTATCATAGACCATCAAACCCGTAGCGGGTGAACTAATGTTATTTCGAGCCGTGCTATCCATACGAGGTATCAATATACCTTTGTCCGAACTTGATACGTCCAGTATAGCCGATGCGTCGGGGTTGCTTCCATCTTCGTTGATGGCGATTTGGGCCGTTAGTAGGTATGAGGTATGAAGTATAAGGTATATTACTATTGTTAATCTGAAAATACTTTTCATGTTGGTTTGATTTTTTATTTGTGAACTATTTTTTATTGATTAATGAATGCTTCTAGTTTGGCTTCTAACTCGTTGATTTTTTGAATTTGTGATTTCAATTCAATATTTTCTTTTTCTAGCTTTCTCATTCGCTGTTTTAGCGTTTCATTTTCTTTTGCCAATTGCTGTGTTGCACTCACATTCAACATAGAAATAGCTTCATAATCCACAGTATGGAAATCAGTAACTTGTCTACCGTAAACGAAAACGGTGGACGGCTGACGGTTGACGGTTGACTCCCGATAGCTATCGGGAGAGACACGAAAGGCACTTTCTTTTATTTCTAGAATTTCTAAGAGTTCTTTTTTGTCTTTAAAAATGATTTGTACTTTTTCGCCGATTTGTAATGTTGTACAGACGTTGCAGTGCAACGTCTCTACCCAACCATTTTCGTCTATTGTTGCGGTTTGATAAATGTCGGGAATGATTTCAGTAAACTGCTTATCAACGGCTTGTGGAAATACTTTGGCGACTTGTTGAGCGATAACTTTCTTTTGTTTGGTATTGCCTTCTTTTACTTTGTCTTTAAATTCGTAATCGGTGATTTCGATTTGTTGTAGGATTTCTAAATCGGTTTTATTGTCGCTCAGTCCTTTAATATCTTTGATACGTTCGTCAGACATAGAAATTACAAATTGTCCTACAATTCGAGCAGAAGCATAAATGGAAACGGCTTTATTCGTACCACTACTAAGATGAGCAACACTATTATTTGAATTACTTACATAGGTATAGTTTGTAAGAGTTTGAGCAATAGAACCATTTACTTCAAGTTTTCCGTTGGTTGGTGTTGTACCTACGCCTACGCTTCCATTAAATTCTAAAATATTATTATCAAATTCGCCATAAATAAGTGGTGTAGTAGAACTAGAGTTATCAATATACAATCTATCAGAATTAGATTCATTTTGTCCTGCTTGGTAGCCAATAAAGACATTTCGGCTTCCTGTAGTAGCCAACATCCCTGTTTCATAACCTAACATGACATTATAATCACCATCTACGATATCTCGCCCTGTTGTTTTGCCTATATAGACATTATAAGAGCCTGTTGTGTTATCTAACCCTGGTTGACTTCCAAGAAAAACATTATAGCTACCTGTTGTATTGTCATACCCTGTTCGATAACCTCCCATAAAAACATTATGACTTCCAGTTGTATTTTTATAGCCTATCTGACGTCCCATAAAAACATTGTTTTCTCCAGTCGTATTTTGATAGCCTGTCTGAAAGCCCATAAAGAGATTGTGATCTCCATCATCCGTTGTATAGCCTGCTTGATAACCCATTGCAATATTATATTGTCCATCTGTATTGGTATAACTGGCTTGATAGCCTAAGGCAATATTGTAACGATTTGAAAAATCATCATTTAGTCCTGCATCTTCTCCTATAAAAATTGAATTACCTGTATTAGCGGTTTCAAGTCTGCCGCTTTTCATGCTAAAATATTCCGTTCCACCTACATCAAATCGAATAATATCTTCATCACTACTTGCTTCTACTTGGATTTTGGTGTCACTGTCTGCGTCTTCAAGTTTTGTAGCAATAGAAAGGTCAGACCAACTTAGTGTGCCGCTGCCATCAGTTGATAAGAATTGATTGGCACTTCCGTCTGATGTTGGAAGACTATAAGCACTATTGATGGTTAAAGTAGGAATATCATTTGTCCATGAAAGTGTACC
>CAZEOC010000395.1:0-4013 GCA_964513525.1 uncultured Saprospiraceae bacterium
AAATTACACTTTTGAGGAAAATGAAGTAAGAGATAAAATCGCTGCAAATTTAGTTGGACAAAAAGCTGCTGCGGATTGTTTGGCGAATGTGATAAATGTTGTCAAAGCGAAATTAAACAATCCAAATAAACCTTTGGGTTCATTTCTATTTATTGGTCCAACTGGTGTTGGAAAGACACAAGCCGCAAAGGTTTTGACGGAATATTTGATGGGCGATGCAGAACAAATGATTCGTTTTGATATGAATGAATACATTGATGGTTCAGCAGTTCAGCGATTAATTGGAGATTATTATAATCCTGAAGGTCAACTTACGGGAAAGGTTCGTTATCGTCCTTTTGGTGTTTTATTATTAGATGAAATCGAAAAAGCGCATCCAAAAGTTCACGATTTATTATTACAAGTTTTGGATGATGGGAGATTGACGGATTCACTTGGAAGAACGGTGGATTTTTCAAATATGATTATCATAATGACGTCCAATGTTGGTGCAAGAGATGCATCAACACAATTGGGTTTCAAAACGACACAAACGGATAATACGGCTGTTTATCGTAAAGCGGTAGAAAAACATTTCCGGCCAGAATTTGTCAATCGTATTGATGAAATTGTCATTTTTAATAATTTAGAATTTCCACATATTCTAAATATTGCAAGATTACAAATCAATGAATTATTACGTCGAGATGGATTTGTTCGTCGAACGACTTTATTGAATATTTCGCAAGATGCTTTAGAATGGGTTGCTCGTAGAGGTTTCGATTCTCAAATGGGAGGACGTGCATTAAAAAGACAAATTGAGCGAGATTTGACGGCACTTTCCGCAGAACAATTAATTGAGACACATACAGACAAACCAATTATTTTTGAAATTGGTTATGATGATAATCGACTGATTCCGAATCTTTTACCATTAGAATTTGTAGAACAATTATCTGAAAATTGGTTACCAGAAATTCCGACAGAGAAAAAAGGAAAACGTTTTTATGGTAAATTATTAAAAATAGTAGAAAATATTTCAGAAGATATTTTGGACTTGGAATCTGAAATATTAGATGATGTTATTGTTACTAATTCTGATTTGGATTGGCAATCTTTTGCTTTTAAAGATAAAGTTTCTGAAGTAAAAGAAATGCTACAAACTACACTTTTAGGCTTTTCTAATCGCTACTATTTAGCTCCGCCTGTAATTCCATTTCGTATGAAAAGAGTGACCGTGAATATGCGCGGAAATTTCAAAAACATCAATGTTCACGAACGTCAAGTCATGCAAGACCGTTTCTTTCAAAAGAATGCTTTTGAGGAAATTCGAGAAGGTTATCAATATGGAATGGAAGCATTCGATAAGCCACAATCGCAATTTTTAGAACATTATTTAGATGTAGCTTTTTTACAATTAGCAGCGAAAGGATTTATTAATCAAAAATCAGATAAAATCACGATTTCTTTCGAATCAAAGATTAATAATCAAGGTGCAGAAATGATAGATTTCTTGTTCTTGCAATATTTTGATTTAATAAAAGCAATGGATTTAGCTTTTGAAGTCGATGAAGAAAAACGCACGATTTCAGCAGAAGGTCATTCTATTTATCAACTTTTCAAGAATGAAAATGGAATACATTTATTTTATGTTCCTTATCAAAATCCTGTTCCAATTCAAGTAAAAATTAATACAGAAACCAAAAAAGCGACTAAATTATCGGACTTAAAAGTAATTCGATTATATGATAAATTTGATACATTAACGGATTTACGAACAGGTTTGACGAATACCGCAAAAATAAATATTGGTGAATTTAGATTGTTGCTTTATGCAGGTTTGAGTTAAGTTAAATTAGGTATCGGACACCTCAAAGATGTCCGATACCTTTATATTTTCATTCAATATATTCCTTCGTTTCCTCAATTAAAATATCATAATTTTCAATTAAATCTTCTAAGGATTTAGTGTCTGGCAAACTTTCCTTTTGATAGTTTTTCATCATGGAATTTGCAATAAATATTTTCATTAAAACCAATTGTTGATTTAGTAAGATAGATTTTTGATGTATCAAATCTTTACTTTTCTTTAGATTTTTAACCTGCTTTTGAAATTGCTTTTCTTCTCTATCAAAGAGTAAACTCATCCGTTCTTCTAATACAGAGTCTTTTATATTTTCTAAATATTCATCAACTTGATTATAAAATAATTCATTATTAGAAAGGTAATTTTTTGTTGAATTAAGCGTATCCGATTTTGAATTTTGTGCAACTTCCATTTGTTCCACCAAAAGTCTCAAATCCTTATTTTTCTCAATTGCTTCTTCAAATAAGATTTTAATTATATCTCTATCTCGATAGCTTTTCCAACTAATATCAGATGAGAAACTTTCTTTGATTGTTGTTCTAATTGTAGTTTCGGAATTATCCAAAGTTTCAGGCGAAATTTCAGCAATCGGTTGTGTCTGTTCCGCATTTTCTACGTCTTCACAACTGATAAATATTAATAATAAACTGAAGATAATTAAATGTGTAATTTTCATATTTTTAGATTTTATTATAAAATGAAGTAAGGATTTTTTTTTATTCATTACATTTACAATGTAATAACGAGGAAAAGATACAGAAAAGTAAATTAAAGAAGCAATTGCTTCAGTTTAGAATTATGAAAAAAGATACGATTAGAATTGGCGGAGTTCCAGAACATTTTAATCTACCGATTCACTTAGCGATTGAGAATAAAGCATTTGAAAGTCGAGGTGTAAAAGTAGAATGGGTCACTTTCAGCGGTGGAACTGGTGAAATGACTAAAGCACTAAGAAATGATGAAATTGATTTATGTATTTTATTAACCGAAGGTATCGTCAATGATATTGTGAAAGGAAATCCGAGCCGTATTATTAGTAATTATGTAACTTCGCCTTTGTGTTGGGGAATTCATACTGCTGCTGATAATCCATTGGATAATTATCTAAATATTTTTGATAAAAAGTATGCAATCAGTCGTTTTGGTTCAGGTTCGCATTTAATGGCGATTGTAGATGCAAATACAAAAGAACAGAAAATTCAAACTGAGCAATTTAATATTATAAAAAATTTAGAAGGTGCTTTAGAAAGTTTGAAAAAGCACGAAACAGATGTTTTCTATTGGGAAAAATTCACAACCAAACCTTATGTTGATTCTGGGCAATTGAAGCGAATTGGAGAATATTATACGCCTTGGCCTTGTTTTGTGATTGCTGCATCTGAAAAGATATTGAAGCAATATCCAGAAGCTGTCATTCGGACTTTGAGAACAATTCATGATGCGAATGATAACTTTATGCAAGATGAAAATGTTGTGCATTTGGTGAGTGAACGATACGGACAAAAGCTAAAAGATGTTCAACGTTGGTATCACAATACAGAATGGGCAATTCATGGTTGGGTCAGTAATAAAATGCTAAAAAGTGTCATTTACTCCTTAAAAATTGCAGGAATTATTGAAGAAGAAACAAAAATTCCAAACTTGATTTGGAAGAGAGATTTATAATTAACGAAATTAAAAACCACTTAATATTAGAGATATGAGTAACAAAGCAAAAGAAGAAGAAAAAGAACCTATAAAAGCAGCCGCTGCTGCTTCAGATACAAAAGAGTCAAAGTTTGAATCTGCGGTAAAAAAGACTAAGAAGTTTACAATTAGAGCAATTATCATTATCCTTTTGGTAACTATCGCAGGGTTTTGGATTTATTCTACGATGAATTTCAGTGAAGGAAATCGTGCTGGTCGAGTTGTGAAATTGAGTAAAAAAGGAGTTGTATTCAAAACTTGGGAAGGACAAATGAACTTCGAAGATAATCAAGAGTTTTGGGCATTTTCGGTAGAAGGTTCACAAGAACAAGTTCGTACAAATATTGACGAAGCAATGGAGCAAAATAAACGTGTAAAACTATATTATAAAGAAAAATATATCACTTTCCCTTGGAGAGGTGATACAAAATATTTAGTTTATAAAGTGGAACTTCTTAAGTAAGCTATCAGTCGTCAGACC
>CAZEOC010000396.1:0-4008 GCA_964513525.1 uncultured Saprospiraceae bacterium
AAAACCTTATCATTCTCCAATCTTGGTGTGATAATTTCTAAAATTGCAGGACGATTATTTGTTTGTTGTTGATAAAATTGAGGAAGTGTTTTTTCTAAATCGGTTTCGTTTGTAGCTTGATAATAAGTTAAGTCAAATAAGTTGGCAATATGTTTTGATTGCAAATTATGATGGGTTTCAAAATAGTTTTCTAAATGTTCAGTCGTGTCTGGTCCTTTAATAATTCTGAAAATATTTCCACCGCCATTATTAATCAAAATAACACGTAAATTCTCTGGTAAATGACTATTCCAGAAAGCATTAGAATCATAGAAAAATGAAATATCGCCAGTAACGATAGTTGTCGGTTGTTGTGTGGCGATTGCTGCACCAACTGCGGTAGAAGTCGAGCCATCAATTCCTGCAACACCTCGATTAGAATTATAAATTACATCTTTTCGTTGCTCAAAAAGTTGTACATATCGCACAGCAGAACTATTACCCATTTGTAGATTTGTCCCATTTGGTAAAGCACTTAGAAAAATTCCAAAAGCTTTCATATCTGACCATGGACAAGTTTTCATAAATTTCTCCTGACTGATTTTTAATTTTAAATCTCGTGTTTTCCAAAGTTCTGAATAACTATTTGTTTTTTCACTTTCACTAAGTTTGGCAAAGGAAGTGCCGTTTGTACTACTAAAATCATTGAAAAAATCAGAAGGCGACATTGGAATATGATGCGTTAAAGATTGCATTGTATCTAAATGAAACTGTTCTTGTCCAATATGCCAAGTGAAATTTGATGAATACTTTCGTAAATAAGCTTTTACCTTTTTTGAAATAATCGAATGTCCAATTGTAATTAATAAATCTGGTCTAAAGTCTTCATTTTCAGTTGATGAGAAGCCATCAATTAAACGATCAATATAAGGATAGTTGTTGTCAAACTGTAAATTAGAAGTCGTTTCAGAAAGTACTACAACTCGATTATCGTTATTCGTTAATTCGGATAATAATTGATTTAGATGATGGTTTAATGGTAATAAACCTGCTAAAATCAGAACTTTTTTAGAGTTGTTCCAAATATCATTTAATTCTGTTTTTGCTTCATGAGATAATTGAAAAGTAGAAGCAATTGTTTTGGTTATTTTTGGTTGTTTTTCCTTTGTTTCTACCAAATCATAAAGTGGTTCTCGAAAAGGTATATTAATATGAATAGGACCAAAAGTACCATAATTGGTTGTTTGTTCTATCGCTTCTGAAATCATACGATTGATAAACCATTCATCATTTTCGTGATGAATTCCAACTGGTAAATTGTAACTTTTCTTAATATAATTACTAAAAACATTCGTTTGATTAATCGTCTGTCCATTACCTTGATTTGTCCATTCTGGCGGACGATCGGCGGTAAGAATTATCATAGGAATTTGTTGATAATAAGCTTCTGCAATTGCAGGTGCGTAATTCAAAGCAGCAGTTCCGGAAGTACAAGTGATTAAGGTAGGTTTATGCGTTTGTTGTGCAATTCCTAAAGCAACAAATCCCGCAACTCGCTCGTCAGGAACACTGATGCAAGTGAATCGTTTGTCATTATTAAAAGAAATATTCAATGGAGCATTTCGGGAACCAGGAGAAATAATAATATACTGAATGCCTTTGGCGGCACAAATCTCTATTAAGTTTCTAACGATTTTTTTGTTTGATTTCATTTTATCGTCCTTTCAGCTTTTTGTTTTAATACTTTTAATAGTTTCACTTCAAAATCTTCAATAACTTTAGTTGCCCAAAAATTAGCGTACCAATTCATTTTAGATTCCATGTTATAATGACAACTCAAAATTAATTTTGTTTTACCATTTTGAAGTGTAATTAAACGGTAGGAAATATCATCAAATTTGAAATAATCACTTTGTAATAAATGTTTATCAGTTGGCAAATCTCGTAATTGAGATTTTTCAAGATTGATTTTGAAATTAATAAAATTCAAAGAATCCTTTTCACTAATTGTTTCATATAGTTTTAAATCGTCTGAAAAGTAACCAACTCGAAATATTTCTCCATTGACTTTTTCTAATTGAGATTTTACAGGACGAGGAATACCGAGATAATTAAAAAATCCTTTGTCATATTCAGCTGCGGTAATTTCAGGTACTTCAACCAAAAAACTCCAAACATTTGCTTTGTTTGTATTAATAATGATTGAGTTTTCGACTGTAAAAGTTTGAGGTTTGTTTTGAAATTGGGATTCAATTGGTATTATTATCAATGGTAATAATACGATAGAATAGAGTTTTCGAGTATCAATTTTTTCCATTATTGTACCAGCAATTAAACCGACTATTCCTGCTCCAAATAGAAAAGGAAATGCTAATATTAAAAGGCATAAAAAATCCTCTAATCTGGTTAATAACACAAGCATAAAAAATAAGGAAACACTATAAATTGGATAACTGAATTGTCGCCATGAATGATGAAGCATCTCATCTTTAGCGACTAATATTGGAATAATGCCAATGACAATTGGTAAAACCCAAAGAAAGGAAATACTATAGATATTGAAATCAAAAAAAGGGTTTTGATATATATTTGGTTCACAAAAAAGTCTGTAAATAAGCCCATAAATTGCGCCTAATAATATACCGATATATCTTTTTTTCATATCAAACCATTAAAGAGTTTGTATAGATTCTTTCAATTACATCGGCCATTGTTTGCGATTTCATTTCGGTTTCTTCCCATTCTTTTAATGCATTAGAATCTGCAGTAATTCCACCTCCAATATAGAGTGCAAATTTGTCTTTAAAGACTTGCATACAACGTAGGTTTACAAATAAGTGGGTTTGTTCTTCTATATTTAAAGGACCTAAATAACCACAATAATAACCACGTTCATGCATTTCATGATTAACAATAAAATCTTTTGCATTCTCTTTTGGAATTCCACAAACCGCAGGAGTTGGATGTAATTCTTCTAAAAAAGTACATAAATCATTGTTTGGTCGAAACCTAAATTTCGTTTTTAAATGAAGCATTTTACCTGCTTTGGAAGTATAAGGCACTGTTTTTTGAAAATCAGAATCCTGTCGTTCCAAAATTCGTTCTATATATCTCTCAACGATTGCTTGTTCTTCAATTTCCTTATTTCCCCAGTTCACATTATCTAATGGTAAACCCAAATCTCGTTGTGTTCCGGCCAAAGCAACAGTCTGAAAATCAGTTTCATTATATTGATTGACAAATATTTCAGGCGAAGCGCCCATCCAACAACCAACTTCAGGAATATTAAATAGATAGACAAAAGTGTTTGGATATAATTCTTTTAAAGCAGTGAATAATTGAAATAAATCACCAGTTTCTAAATTAACTGTTTCTATTCGACTGAAAATGATTTTTTTATAATTGGTCTGTGTTGCTTTAATAAAAGCTTGGATATTCTTTAAGTAGGTCTTTTTATTAATGCTCTTTATGCTTCCTTGATGTTGAGATAAGAATTCAATTTTAGGATTCTTGAAAAGTGCATCTTTCTTTATGAATACAGAAGGAAAGTTTTCTGATGTCATAAAAGGATAAACTACAAAACCTTCTTCTTTTAAGCTTGATTTTGTGAATTCATGTAATTGCTTACCATCTTGACGAATTAAGTAATGATTATCATTATATGGTAAACTATATAATGCGAATATATTATTTTGCCCCAGTCGTATCATTTCAACGCTAATTTAATAAACTTTCAAAATTTTCTGAAAGTTACGAATCTTTTTTAATAGTAACGCCTTTTTATTAATTTAGTTGCTATTAATGACTTCAAAAGATGAAATCATGAGCTTCATGTTTATTTAGGATTTAGTTACTTATATAATATATAGACGATTAGAAGTATGTTTTTTGGATTAAATCCAGCAAAAAAACAATTTCAAAAAAAATAATAAATTAAATAATAAAGTTTTAGATAGCGTAATTACCTGATTATTAATAGTTTAATTAAAACGATTTATAATTATTTATATATTTGGATTGATTTTTGTT
>CAZEOC010000397.1:0-4003 GCA_964513525.1 uncultured Saprospiraceae bacterium
TTTAAGTCCAGGATTAACGAATTTAGAATATGCGGTTTTGGCAGAAGAAATGGGTAAAACTAAGTTTGCTTCTGAAATCTTCAATTGTAGTGCGCCAGATACTGGAAATATGGAAGTTTTGGCGAAATATGGAACACCAGAGCAACAAGATAAATGGTTAAAACCATTGATGAATGGAAAAATTCGTTCTGCATTTTTGATGACAGAACCCGAAGTCGCTTCTTCTGACGCAACTAATGTGGAAACTTCTATTCTTGCAGATGGAGATGATTATGTAATTAATGGTAAAAAATGGTGGTCAAGTGGTGCAATGCATCCAGATTGTAAAGTGGCTATTTTAATGGGTAAAACTGATAAAAATGCACCAAAACATTTACAACAAAGTATGATTTTAGTACCTTTTGATACTGAAGGTTTAGAAGTGATTCGACCTTTGTCTGTTTTCGGTTATTATGATTCTCCTTATGGACATGCAGAGATTCATTTGAAGAATGTTAGAGTACCAAAAGAAAATATCATTTTAGGTGAAGGTAGAGGTTTCGAGGTAGCACAAGGACGACTTGGACCTGGAAGAATTCATCATTGTATGCGACTAATTGGAGTTGCACAACGAAGTTTGGAATTGATGTGTCAACGAACAAATGAAAGAGTTGCTTTTGGTCGAAATTTGCATAAATTTTCGAGTATTCGCCAAGAAATTGGGTACTCAAGATGTGAAATAGAACAAGCAAGATTATTGACACTTTCGGCTGCGGATAAAATGGATAAATACGGAAATAAAGCGGCAAAAGATTTAATTGCAATGATTAAGGTTATTGCTCCTCAAATGGCTCAAACTGTTATTGACAGAGCGATGCAAATTCATGGAGGAATGGGATTGAGTGGAGATACTGTTTTGGCAGATTTCTTTACTTATGCAAGAATTATGCGATTAGCAGATGGACCAGATGAGGTGCATTTATTTCAGTTAGGTCGTGAAACGGTGAAACGATTTTCTTAGAATAATGATGAATGAAAGATGAGTGATGAATTGTTGTATTTGAACTAATTTGTTATTTATAATGTATTAAACAATGAATTTTGAATTCAGATTATTCATCATTCATCATTTATATTACATCATTAAGAAAGTTATGAATAATTTAGATTTTAATCACGAATTAAGTTTCAAAACTTCCCGTAGTTCAGGGAAAGGCGGGCAACACGTTAATAAGGTGGAAACTCGGGTTGAACTCTTTTTTGACATTAAAAATTCGGCATTGTTAAGTGAAAAGCAAAAACAGTTAGCTTTAAGTAATTTGAAGAATAGAATTAGTAACGAAGGAGTTTTGCACTTAGCGAGCGAAGAAAAACGTTCTCAAAAAAGAAATAAAGGAATTGTCGTAAAGCGATTTTATGAAATGATTCAAGAAGCGATAAAACCTAAAGTTAAACGAAGATTTAAGCCTGTTCCTAAAAGTGTTATTCGTCAACAAAAAGAAATGAAACGTAAAAATTCTCAAAAGAAAGCTTTACGTAAAAAGGTCAATATCAACCGATTAGGTGATATTGACCTTTAAATTTATTTGCACAATTATCAATTGTACTTATTGATGATTTACTCTATTTTACTATTTTAATAAAAAAGTTGAAGCCCCAACTTTATATCCTTTGTTATATACTTCAGCAGTATAAGTTCCTTTTGATAAAGGAGTTTGAACGCCCCAATCTAAACACATATTTGCTGCTTGATTATTATAATCAAAACCTTTAGAAGTAGTAAAACGACTTACACTTCCACCAGCAGTTTGATTAGCAAATTCACCAGAACCTTGACCTTCAACATATAATGTTTCTCCTAAAGGAGATAAAATTCTTAATAAGATTTTATTATTTCCTGCTTTAGTAATTGCATTTTCATCAACGTCAAAACAGATTTTTAACTTCTCCGTTTTAGAAGCATATTTAGTATCTACCTCTTTTCCACTTCTACGTAATTTCAAAGGTGTTACAGTAATATTTCGAGTATTTAAAACAGAACCTCGTGCTACTTTATCAGATAATTTAGATTTTTCAGTTTCTAATTCTTCCTTTTCTTTAGTCAAATTTTCTTCTGTTTCTTTAGCTTTTACCTTAACATCTGTCAAAGTAGTTTCTAAAGTTTCTTTCTCTACAGCAAGACGAGAAGTTTCCGCAACTAATTTTTCATTATCAGCACTTAATTCTTCAATTTTCGCTAAATAAGTATCTCTTTGAGTGATTAAATCTTGAATTTGTTGCTTTGCTTTTGCTAATTCTCCAGAAGCATTTTTTCCTTGACGAAGAGAGCGAGAGATTTTCATCTTCTGAGCTTTTAATTCTTCTTTTTGTTGCTCAATAATTGCATTCAATTCCTCATTTTCACTTTTCTTAGAATTCAATTGTTCTAAAGCTAAATTATATTCTTTATCTAAATCTGCTTTTAAAGTTTCTAATTCTGTGTTTACTTTAACACTCTGTTCCAAAGCATCGCCTTGTTGATTATTAGCAAATAATAAATAGCCGATAACACCTAATAATGCTATAATAATAATTGCACTAATTGCAATCAATTGTTCTCTTTTTAGTTGTGCCATTTTCCGTAAGGTTTTATTAATCTTTTATTATAAAATATTTAGTTTTGTTAAAATCTTTTGTACTTATTTCTATTTATTAATCACAAAAAAAAGCACTTCAATACTATAACCAATTTCAAATATAGAAATTATTCTACATTTGTTAAAAATTGATTAAACCCTTCTGAGTTATATGTATTCATTTCTCCATCTTCTGTCCCAAAAATGAGAAAAATTTCAATATTTGATAATTTTTTAGCTAATTCTATAGCTTTATCTTTTCCCATAACCATAAAAGCGGTCGCAAAAGCATCTGCCGTCATACAATCATCTGCAATAACAGTTGCACTCAATAAATTACTTTTTTCAGGAAAACCAGTTGTCGGATTAATTGTATGCGCATAAATACTTCCATCTTCTGCGATATGATAATTTCGATAATTTCCCGAAGTAGCCAAACCTTTATCTGTAATGCTTACAATCTGTTTTACATCCGTCGTTTTAGCTTCTCTTGAAGGTATATTTATACCAATTGCCCAATTATCGCCTCTTATACTTTCTCCACTACAAACGGTTTCTCCGCCGATTTCTACCAAGAAATTATTAATATTTTTTGCTTTTAAAAATTGAGCAATTACATCAACTGCATAACCTTTTGCAATCGCACTGAAATCTAATTGAGTAGCAGGATTTTCTTTTAATAATGTAATTAAAGTTTCTTCTTGTTCTAAAGTCAAAGTAGCAAAACCAACGCTTTCTAAAAGTGTTTTAATCTTCGTTTCATCTGCTGCATTAATGGTTCTTTTCTCCGTATATCCGAAACCCCAATAATTTACTAAAGGCATAACCGTTGGGTCAAAATTTCCATTTGTTTGCTCAAATATTTTTTGAGCTGCAATTAGATTTGCATAGAAATGAGGATTTTCATGAGTATGAAATTCAGTTGCTGTATTTGCAGATTGATTAAATAAAGAAATATCCGAATCTTCTATATAAGTAGACACTTCTTGATTAATTGCTGCTAAAATACTGTCAATCTCTGCTTTGTAGACATTCCGGTTTTCATCTTGATAGAGAACTGAATAAGTCGTTCCCATTGTTTTTCCATTAAACCTCGCATAATCAGTAACCGTAGCTTCTGCATGTGGTTCTGGTTTACAAGCAGAAAAGATGATAATTGATATTAATAAATACCCTAAAAAACTATGATTGCTCATTTTCTTTAATTTTTTTGCAAAGGTAATAATTATTACCAATTACAAGTTGTTCGTATTGTATGCTTTACGATTGAAAAATCATTAAAAAAAATGGCTTTCGCCAAATAGTTGCACTCACCGACCGATAAGTTATGAATGAAATATTTATCTACGATTTAATTGAATAACTACCTTCCAAATTATTAAGCACTCAACTATTTTTATCTTAAAAAA
>CAZEOC010000398.1:0-3992 GCA_964513525.1 uncultured Saprospiraceae bacterium
GTGTTCCTCCAGATACATTTACATTAGCGGCACCATCATTTGAAGTTGTTGGTGTACTTGCAGTAATCAACGTCATAGAATCTGGTTGTGAAATAACAACTGTTGTTGTCGCTAAACATCCAGCTTGATCCGCAACAACTGCTGTATAAGAACCTGCTGCTAAACTATTCAAGTTTTGTGCATTAATATTTAAAGGCGCCCAAAATACTGAAAACGGTGTATTTCCTCCATTAATTGACATATTCACAGTTCCATCATTTGCACCAAAACAAGTTACATTAGTTTGAGTAGTAGAAATAATTGGCGCATTATTAATACTCGTTACTGCTATACTTGAAGTAGAAGAACAACCATTTGCATCTGATACTGTCAATATATAAGTTCCTGTCATTAAAGCATCAATTGAAGCTGTAGTATCGCCATTATTCCAAGCATAAGAATAAGGTGATGCACCGCCACCAATAGTTGTTGTAATTGACGCATTATTACCAGAACAAAAATCATCTTGTGGTGTCATGTTAATTGTAATTCCTCCACTTTGAGAAAGAGCCACAAAAGAACTATCTGTACATCCAATTGCATCACTTACCGTCACACTATATGTACCTGCTGCCAAGTTTGAGATTACTCCTGTATTTCCACCATTACTCCAAGCATAACTTAAAGTACTTGTCGCTCCTAAAACATTCGCATCTATAGAACCATTAGGATTTCCACAACTTGCATTGGTAATAATTGGATTAATCGTAAAGTTACAACCTGTACAACCATCACTCATGGTCACACCGATTGTCTGAAAACATCCATTCGCATCTGTAACCGTACAAGTATAATTTCCTTGTCCTAATCCTGTAATCGTCGCACTGGTTTGTCCTCCTCCCCACATATAAGAATACGGCATTACTCCACCAGATACAACAGCTGTAGCAGTTCCATCTGTTCCATTACAAATTGTAGGCTGAGTAGAAGCACTATTTACCGTTAATACAGCAGGATTATTAATATCAAATAATACAATTATAAAACATCCATTTGCATCTGTTATCGTTACATCATAATTTGTTGCAGGACTTAATGTAAATGCAGTATCTGTTGTTTGTCCATTACTCCATGCGTAAGTATATGGAGCCATTCCGCCAGATGTTTGTGTTGTTGCAAAACCATCATTTCCACCATTACAACTTGGTGATTGCGTCACCATGATAGTTTGTAAATCACAAGTTGGTGGACAATAAGCTACAATGGTAACCTCTTGTAACAAGGATAGTGTATCAGAAATACAATCATTAGTAACTACTAAAGTTACATCATAAATTCCTGGTACATTATACGTAACACTTGGATTCACTGAAGTTGAAGTTGCTATTGATCCTCCAGTAAAAGTCCATTCATAAGTACTTGCATTTACAGAACTTGCTCCATCATAATTTATCGTTATTCCTGAACAACCTGTTGTATTGGTTGGCGTAATAACTGCTTCTGGTGGAGAAGCTATAATTGGAAACATCGCATGAGTTGCTTCAAATCCCCAACTTGTATTATAGTTAAACCAATTACCATTAGATTGTTGTTCCCAAGCTGTACTCAAACCTGCGGCTACATCTCCTGGTGTATTCGTCACCATTGCAACAGTATCTGTTCCTGCTGTCATTGTAAATCCTATAAAGAATTCACTTCCCAATAATTCAACTGGAGTATCAAATTCAACATTGGTTGGATTCAATCCAGAAATATTGGTCATTATATCTTGAATTAATATATCTTTTTGTCCTAAAACTACACCTGGTGTTCCGCCAGTTCCATCCCAAACGGTAGCCGTAACTGTCGCAAAAGGATTCACTGTAAATGCATAACCAAAAAGCATGATTGCACCGTTAATATGTGTATTTGTTCCTGTATAATTATAATACTCTGCCTTTGCAACATCTAAAAAGCTATTGTGACCAGCAACATAACCCCAACTTGGCGAAGCCAAAGGAATAATAACAGGACTATAATTTGAGCTAAAATTTGAAATTGTATCACAAGTTTGAGCAGATGATGATAAATTCCCTAAAAGTACGATTGCTATTAACAATGTAATCTTTTGTAAATAATTCTTCATAGTATATTTTTCTTATGAATATTTGCTGTATTAGTATATTAATGTAAAATTAATCAATTTTCATTTTTAATACCTTTTACTTTGGTATTAATTATAAATGAATCTCAATAGGAACACTAAATAAAAACTATCGTTGCTTTAACGCTTCAAAAACGAATAGTGTCAATCATTTATTTTGAAATAGGAGAACTCAATTCTGATTTATTAATAATTCCTTAATTTTTTTTGCATTTTCGTCATCATTCAATTCTTTTTCTATCCCTACCCTTCTATTTTTGATAGTTTTTTCATCAAATGGTAAGTTTGCAGTCTTTTGAATAATGGATTTTAATTGCTCAGAATTATCTGAAATTAAGACCAAATCTTCCAAACCTAAACCTTTAACCATTTCTGTATTAACAATACAGAAACGACCATTGTATAATGCATTTAACAATTTCAATTTCATTCCTGCAGAATGAAAAGAAATCAATACATTTGCTTGAGCATCTTTAATCAAGTTTTGTATCTCCATATTAGATAGATTGGCTTGAATTTCTATATTTTGATTCGCCTTGGCTAATAATTCTTTTGAAGGATTCAACCCTGCAATAATCAATTTGTCATCTAAATCATTGAATACTTTATCAATCAAATAAAAAGCTGCTTTTTCATTATCCATAACACTCAAATCTCCATGAAATAAAAAGTAATCACCTTTTCCAGTTTTACTATTTATTTCACTATTTCCATGAAATGCAGGAATATAAATCGAAGGTATTTCCAAAAATAGTTCTTTAAAATAAGACGTATCATTTGGAGAAATCGTGAGTAGATAATCTGCTTTTAACTTTTTTTCAAACTGTTTTAATCGCCAACTTTCTAATTTAAAAAATAATCGCTTTATAAGATTCGACTCTTGACTCGCTAAATGTGCATAATATTCCCATTCTACATTATGCATTCTAATTATTTTTAAACGATGTTGTAAACTTAAATCATTCAAAAAACCACAACAATGCAAACCTTCAAAGATGATAGGAAAATCTTGCTCAATCAATCTACTTAATAATGCAGGATTTTTTCTTGATTTAACGATATAAGGCAAAATAGAAAATTGTTGAAATATAGAAGTTGCTCTATTATAATAATAGACTTTTTCGCAAATCTGCTCTAATTCATTTGCCGCTTCTCGTCCATACTGAAAACAATGTAAATGTACTTTCACTCCAATATTTTTTAATGCTTTTATCTTATAAAAAACATCAATTACTCCACCATAATTAGCTGGAAAAGGCACATTGAAAGCGACCAAGTGTACATTCATTGATTCTGAATTTAAAAAAGGCTTTCGAGTTTCCTCGAAAGCCTTTTATTGTTATTAATGATTACAAAAATAAAGTAATCAAAATTATCTTACTAATAATACTTCTCCTTTAAACTCTAAAGGTTCTGCTGCACCTGGTAATAAAATAGTAGCAACATAAATGTAAGTATCTTGTGGTGCATCTTCACCATTAATAGTTCCATCCCAACCTGTATCTATATCACCGTTGTCGAACACTAATTGTCCCCAACGATTAAAGATTTGGAAGTTTTGTACATCTACATTTCCTTCAATTAAAGGTTTAAATGTTTGATTCTCACCATTCGCACTTCCTGGAGCAAATGCATTCGGGAAGGCATAATCTGGAGGTAATACAATAATTTGGAAACCAGTTCCATCTGTACAACCTGCATCAGAAACTGCTTCAACTGTATAAGTCGTCGTTTCAAGCGGTGAAGCTGTTACTTGATTATTCGTTCCAGATAAACTTGTTGTCGGTGTCCAAGTATAAGTTACAGGACCAACATTAGGTTCACCCGGTAAAGGTGTAACATTAGCTGTAATATCTACAGAATTACCTTG
>CAZEOC010000399.1:0-3981 GCA_964513525.1 uncultured Saprospiraceae bacterium
CCAATAACAACTTACTATACTTTCAATAAATTTTGAAAGTTTTTAATCGTTAAGACTTTATTAACACTAAAAACTAAAAAATCCGTAATTCACATAGTGTATAACATACATTTGGATATAAATAACGATAATATCACGTACAAAAAAACCTTTGTTAAACAAAAAAATTAATTAGTTCAACATTTTAATATTGTTCAACAAAAATAATACTTAGATAATAGAAGAGTCTTTAATTAAAACTTATTTCATTAAAATTCATTCCTCTTTAAGAATAGAAATTAATTAAATATTAATAAGAACTTTTAGCTTTACAAAATGGATTCATTAACACAAGTGGTTTTAGGAGCTGCCGTAGGAGAAGCGGTTTTAGGAAAAAAAGTAGGCAATAGAGCAATGATTTGGGGCGGAATAGCTGGAACGATTCCTGACTTAGATGTAATTGCAAATACTTTCATGACTCCAATTGAAGCTTTGGCTGTTCACCGAGGAATTTCGCATGCATTTATTTTTTCAATTGTTGCGGCACCGATTTTTGCTTGGTTAACACATCAATTCTATAAACAAGAAATATATAAACAGCAAACCTACAAAACAACTGTTACTGGTTTATTAAGTATGGTTTTCATTAGTTTTTTTGGAAGTCTAATTTATTTTTCCACTTCTAATATCACTACACTAATTATATTATCATTAATAACAATTGGTTTGTCTTATCTATTTTTTAGGAGAATCTGGAAATATTGGCGAATACCAACACAAACTATTGATACAGAATCGGTTACTATGAAAGACTGGGTTTTATTATTTAGTTTAGGATTTTTAACCCATACATTATTAGATGCTTGTACACCATTTGGGACGCAATTATTAGCACCTTTTATGGATACAAGATTTGCTTTTAATACTATTGCTGTCGTTGACCCTGTTTATACTATTCCTTTTATTTCTTGTTTAATTATTGCTGCATTCTTTCATAAAACTAATCGTAAAAGGCAATTTTTCAATTGGTTAGGAATTGGTTTGAGTTCAGCTTATCTGATATTTACATTTTTCAATCAAAGTAAAATGGAAAATAATTTTGAGGAATTACTATCAGATAGGAATATTGAATATCAAAGAGTTTCTGTTTTACCAACTATCTTTAATAATGTGCTTTGGCAATGTGTTGCAGAGACTGACACCAATTTTATATTTTGTAATTATTCATTATTAGATGAAGATTTAGATAAAATTGAATTAGTGAATATTCCTAAAAATCATGAATTGCTAAATGAATATACTGGAGAAAAAGAGTTAGAGATTTTAAAATGGTTTTCTAAAGGCTATTATAATGTAGAAAAAACCGAAGATGGTTCTTTAGTTTATAATGATTTAAAAATGGCTGTGATTCCTGAAGATATAATGGGAGAATTAACTTTTGGAATGAACTTTACAATAGAAGAAACCGCTTCAGGTATTACTATAAAAGAAGGAGAAAGACCTACAAGTTTTCCTAAAGGTTGGTTTGAAAGATTCTGGATTCGTATAAAAGGTTTTAATTGATATGAAACTATTAGTTACTGGTGCGACAGGTTTTTTGGGTTCTCGAATAATTGAACAATTTGCTAAACATGAAAAGGTTGTAAATATTATTGCTGCGGGAAGAACTATAACAAAAATTCACGAAGTCAAACATCCAAAAATAAAATATCAACTTGGTGATTTAACTGATGCAAACTATGTTTTTAACTTAGTTAAAGATGTAGATATAGTAATTAACTGTGCAAGTTTATCTTCTCCTTTTGGTGATTATAATACTTTCAAAATTGCTAATATCGATACTCAAGCTTTATTAATAAAAGCTTGTGAAGCAGTCAAAATCATGCGTTTCATCTATATTTCAACACCAAGTATTTATAATAATTATAAAGATAGATTTAGCATAAAAGAAAGTGACGAATTACCGAAAAAATTGATTAACAACTATGCAATTACTAAGTTAGCAGCTGAAAAATTATTACAAGCTTCTACCCTTTCTTATATTATTTTGCGACCAAGAGCTTTAATTGGAAGAGGTGATACGGTTATTATGCCTCGATTAATTAAAGCATATAAAGAAGGAAGATTGAAAATAATTGGAGATGGAGAAAATATTGTAGATTTAACTTCAGTTTCTAATGTAGTAGATGCAATTTGGTTATCTGTAAATAC
Source organism: uncultured Saprospiraceae bacterium (assembly GCA_964513525.1). Taxonomy (GTDB): domain Bacteria; phylum Bacteroidota; class Bacteroidia; order Chitinophagales; family Saprospiraceae; genus CAWVWD01. The sequence continues at coordinate 2,191 of CAZEOC010000399.1, forward strand.
AGAAAAATCTAATTGCAGTGAAGTTTATAATATTACAAATGGAGAACCTGTCAAACTTTGGGAAAATATAGATTATGTTTTAACGGGTTTAGGTTATAAACTGAGTAATAAAAAAATATCAACTAATTTAGCGATGAAAGTTGCCAGCTTATTAGAATTCATTGCTAAATTTACAAAGAAAGAGCCTACATTAATGAAATATTCTGTTAGTACATTAACTAATTCACTAACGATGGATATTTCGAAAGCAAAGTTGCGTTTGGGTTATCAACCTAAAATGTCTACAAAAAATGCTATTGATGAGTTTTTGGCTCAGTATAAAAGTAAGTAAACAAAATTCCTGTTGAGATTAGAATCTAAATAAAACTAATAATCCATTTTAACTAAGAGTTTTTATAAAAACTCTAACTTAATTAAACCAAAAAATTGAAAAGAAAAAAATCATTTCATGAAGTTTTTATTAAGACATACTGGTTATTGTTTGGCAAGTCAACATTTTGTTCTAAAAGGTACAGAACGAAAAGATATTAAGTTTTACGCGACCTTTGGGATTATAGAACATCCAAAACATGGCGTTATTCTTTTTGATACTGGTTATACATTAAGGTTTTATAATTACACCAAAAAATTTCCATATTCTATTTATTCAAAAATCACGAAAGTTTTTGTTGAGAAACAAGAAGAAGCTGTTTCTATTTTAAGAGATTTAGCTATTGCTCCGAAAGATGTAAAGTATGTGATTATCTCTCATTTTCATGCAGACCACATTGGCGGGCTCAAAGATTTTCCAAATGCTACCTTTATTTGTCATCAAGATGCATATGAATCCGTAAAAAACAAGAAAGGATTCAGCGCTGTAAGACATGGTTTTATTCCCGATTTCATGCCTAAAGATTTTGAAAAAAGAGTTCAATTTATTGATTTCTACAACTCTACAAAAATAGATTATGATTTAGGTAAAGTCGCTGATATTTTCAATGATAAATCAATATTACTTTGTGAATTAGAAGGGCATGCTAAAGGGCAAATTGGAGCAATATTAAATACGGATGATGGTCAATTTCTATTGGCAGCAGATTCATGTTGGACAGAAGAAGCATATAAAGAAAATTGGTTGCCAAATCAAATCGTTCGTTTGTTATTTGATAATTGGAAAAATTATCTTTTTTCATTGAAAAAAGTACAAAACTTTCATAAAAATAATTCTTCAACAACGATTATTCCTTGTCATTGTGAAAAAACTATGCGACGAATTATGAAATAATTATGCCACACTATTATTTGTCCCATTTACCTCTGAAACATATGTTTCATAAATTGGCAAATCACTTAAGGTAGCATTTCCCCATTCTGGTTTTAAATTATTTTTGATACGAAAATAGTCCGCAATTATATCTGCTTGTTGTTCTAAATTAAATGCAGACAAACCTTTATATTCATACTTTTTCAATCTATCTAATCCACCATAATTATAGCCTTCATTGGTGTTTTGAGCTGCTAAAGCTCTTGGTATATAGACTGCTCCGAGCTGCTCATATTGCCAAATATGAACCAACTCATGGATAAATATATCTTTTCTTAAATTCCCCCAACTATTAATAGTATGAAAACTTACATAAGCAATCTTATTTGTTTTAGCTCCAAAAAATGCTTTTTTATCCCATCGAATTAATTCATAATTCAAATTATCTCCAAAGATAGATTTAGCCAATGTAATTTCTTTTTGACTTAAAACTCTTGTATTAAATTTAATTAATTCTGAAATTGTTTCGTAAAAACCTGGTAAACCTA
>CAZEOC010000400.1:0-3969 GCA_964513525.1 uncultured Saprospiraceae bacterium
CAAAACTTCCTAATCCACCAGCAATTGCGACAACTGGAGCAAAGTGTTTTGTACCTCTATTAGTTGTTATACACCAACGACCATCGTCTTGTTTCTCTAAAGTTTCTGCTCTTTCACCAAGTGTGAAACCGGGTTTGAACGGTTCGATTTGTTTCATCAAGTTATCAACTAAATCTCCAGCTAAAATATCTGGATAACCAGGAATATCATAAATTGGTTTTTTAGGATAAATTTCTGAAAGTTGTCCACCAGGTTGTGGCAAAGCATCAATTAAATGACAACGTAATTTTAATAATCCTGCCTCAAAAACGGTGAATAAGCCAACTGGTCCTGCACCTATAATTATTATATCTGTTTCTACCATGATTTTTAATATTAATATTGCAATAGTAACAATTAAATTATGATATTGTTATGCTTACAAATTCTATTTTAATAGCCTTAATAGATTTTATTATGACAATAGTTATTTAAAATGAGTGCAAAAGTACGATATTTGCTTTGCTTAAACAATTGAATTATTTAGATTTATTCGAAATAACACTTTAGGAATATTTGTGTTAATGGTTTAACAAAATATACCGTTGAAGTCAAAGAAATGTCCCAAGATAAAAACGGATTTGTCAAATTTTGTTAAATAATATTAGTTTTGCGTTTTTGAAAGTATCTTTAAATAACAGATGGTTTTATGATTAAATATGTACATGGTGAGAAGGGAAAAGTGGAAGCTGCAATTGTTCCTATTGAAGTTTGGGAACTAATTAAAGCACATTTTAAAGAAATGAATAGTAAAAAATCATCTTATGATTATTCACCGACAGATTTTGAGCAAATGATGGCTGGTTTAGATATTGATGTCGATGAAGAATTTGATAATATAGAGAAACAGTGGCGATAAACAATAAATTATTAACCATCGAAATAAAAGAATTAATTGGATTATTAATAATATTTCATTCAAGATAAAATAAATTAAACAACAAATAATATGAAATTAAAATTTGGATTTGGCTTAGCCATGATGTTAGTGTGCAATATGGCTTTTGCTAATTATGCACCTTTAGATTCTGTTGCACCAGATAATTGGTTCAATATGGATTATAGTGCAGATGGTGTAAAAGGAGTAAGTACAGAAGTAGCTTATAATACATTATTAAAAGGAAAAACTGGAAGAACAGTAGTTGTTGCAGTGATAGATTCAGGAGTTGATGTTGAGCATGAAGATTTAAAAGATATCATGTGGGTCAATGCTGATGAGATTCCTGGAAATGGAATTGATGATGATGGAAATGGTTATATCGATGATATTCATGGTTGGAATTTTATTGGTGGTGCTAAAGGTAATGTAGGTGCAGATAACCTTGAAATCACTCGTCTTTATAGAGATTTGAATGCTGAGTTTGATGGCAAAACTAAAGAAGATATAAAAGGTAAAAAGTCTAAAAAACGTTATGCACGTTACTTATCTATCAAAGAAGATTTTGATAAAGCCTCTAAAAGAGCGGTTGGACAGTACAATCAAATGAAAACTGTTGCAGCTGTTGTTGATTTAATAGTCAAGAAATTAGATGGAAAAGACATGAACAAAGAAAATGTCAATGAAATCAAAGAAAACGGTACAGATAAAGAAAAAGAAGCTGCCGAAATGGTTGGGATGTTTTTGGAAAGAGGAGCAACTGAGGCTGATTTAATGGAAATTGGAGATTATGTTGAAAGTTCTAAATCTGGAGCTGAATATTACTATAATCCAGAATTTGACCCACGTTCAATCGTAGGTGATAATTATAGAGATTCTTACGAACGTGGCTATGGTAATAATGATTATCAAGGTCCAGAAGCAAGTCATGGTACTCATGTTGCTGGAATTATTGGAGCTGTTCGTAATAATGAAGTTGGAATGAATGGTGTTGCAAATAATGTGAGAATTATGACAATTCGTTGTGTTCCTGATGGAGATGAGCGTGATAAAGATGTTGCAAATTCTATTATCTATGCAGTCGATAATGGCGCAAGTGTTATCAATATGAGTTTCGGAAAAGGATATTCATATGATGAAAAAGCAGTAGAAAAAGCAATTAAGTATGCTAAGAAAAAAGATGTATTATTAGTTCATGCAGCAGGAAACTCTGCTCAGAATAATGATAATTCTAATAATTTCCCGAATGACTTATTAGGTCGTAGAGATAAAGAAGCACCAAATTGGATTGAAGTAGGTGCATCTAACTGGGGAAAAGATGGAAAAGCATTAGCGACTTTCTCTAATTATGGAAAAGAACAAATTGATGTTTTTGCACCAGGAGTTGATTTATATGCAACTGTACCTGAATCTAAATATCGTTCAATGTCTGGAACATCTATGGCTTCTCCAGTTGTAGCAGGTGTTTCTGCAGTTTTACGTTCTTATTATCCAGAATTAACAGCAGCACAAGTAAAAGAAATTATTATGGAATCTGCGATTACTGTTTCAGAAGAAGTTAATATGCCAGGTTCAAAAGATAAAATGGTGAAACTTTCTGAAATTTCTAAAACAGGTGGATTAGTAAATGTTGTAGAAGCTGTAAAATTAGCAGAGAAAACAAAGGGTAAGAAAAAAGTGAAAAAACCTTAGTCTTTCCGATTTTCTAAGAGATTTTATATTTTTTAAAACCTCAAATTCAATCTCAAGTTTATATTCAAAAACGATTGAACTTTAATAAGTTTTATTATTTCTGAATCTAAATTTGACTTAGGATTTGAGGTTTTTTATTTCATAACTCGTTAAAAAATAAACTATTTCACATTATTAATTAATAAATGTGTTTTAAATTTTTATATTTGCTACTGAACAAATAAATGAAAACAATTTTTTTAGCTAAAAACAAAAACTACTTAATATTAAACAATTTATATTAACGGGAATAGCGATTATTCTTCTATTCTCAAACTGTGAATATGCTTCAGATTCTAAAATAAATTTACGAGTTGTTAGTGATTTATTGATTGATTCATCGATTATATATGATAATCGTGATTTATCCTTATTGTCTATTACGGATGAAAATTGGTTAAATACAAACTATCCTATTATGGATAATGATACTTTTTTGTATCAAACCTTTTTTGAAAAAACCTTAACGATAATTAGAAATGAAAAAGAAGAAATTCCTTTTCAGAATATTGAAAATAAGCAGTTTAAGTTATTATATATTGGTGAAAAGTTACCAATATTTGAAAATCGATTAGCACATTATATAAAGTTTCAAGCATTTGATATTGAAGCTTATAATTGGGAAACAACTTCGGATTTTGACGAACTTATCTTAGTAATCAATCAAGTGGATTTAGCTAAATATGAAAATCAAAAGAAGGTAGAAAATCTATATCAATTTGATAATCAACTTCATATTATCAATTATGGTCAACTGGCTAATTTAGCTTATTTCGATGGTTTTCAATCTGTTATACAGACATATGAAACGAATGAAGTAACCAGTGATTTTGCGGCTCAATTACTTTTTGGCGGTGTACAAGCAAAGGGACAATTGCCAATTTCGGTGACGAAAGCGCTACCGAAAGGTTTGAAACATGATGAAACGCCAATTATAAGGTTGAAATACACTTTGCCAGAAGAAGTTGGAATGAAGACTGAAAAGTTAGCACAGATTGATAAAGTTATGGCTCGTGCGATTCGTAAAAAAGCAACTCCTGGCGGTCAAGTTATGGCAATCAAAGATGGCAAAGTTGTTTATTATAAATCTTTTGGAACATTTACTTATGATAAGATTCAGAAAGTAGAAAATCTTGATTTATATGACCTTGCATCAGTTACAAAAGTAGCAGGAACAACTTTAGCGTTGATGCAATTATATGAACAAGAATTGATTGAAATAGAAGGTCGATTGAAGTCGTATTTGCCAGAAACGGAAAAGACACGATTGAAAAATTTGAAACTGCGACACTTACTGACACATCGTTCAGGTTTGCCAAGTA
>CAZEOC010000401.1:0-3960 GCA_964513525.1 uncultured Saprospiraceae bacterium
TCCAAACCAAAATAAGCCACTCATATCAGTTACATTACTCACATTCCATGAACTTAGCGATTGATTAAATCCTTCTGCATATTCAAACATTCCTTCCATATTTGTAACACTACTTACATTCCACGAATTCAATGGTTGATTAAAAATAAGAGAATAAGAAAACATATAACTCATATCCGTCACATTACTTACATCCCAAGTCTCGATAGGCTGATTGATGAGTGCATTCTTAAACATATAACTCATATCCGTAACCATAGAGAGATTAGGAACATCTGTCGCTTGAATACTAAGCATACGACAACCAGAAAAAGCATTTTCCATAGAAGTCCAAATATTACTTCCCCATTGGTCAATTGAGATTAGTTTTTGAGCATCATTACCATCATTAAAATAAATACGAGGAAAATCACCTTGAATCGCTATTGTATAAGTTCCAGCTACACCGAAGTCATGTGTTATATCTCCTGTGATTCCAAATTGGTCAAATACACCATCGTTATCCCAATCTACATCATAATTATATCCGTTTCCATTTGTCGGAATTATAATAGAGGTTGAATTAGAAATAATACCGTAATTATCTGTTTTCCAAGTTGTAATAAAAGATTGAGCAATACAGTTAATTGAGCTTGTTGATACAAGTAATAGTAAAAGAATGAAGTTTTTACCTTTTTTTAAATTCTGTTGACGTTTCATAGGATTTCATATTTAATGAATTTAATAAAGGATAATAATACATGAAACAAGCCTTAAGTACTAACACAACTGTATGAAACACATCTTCTACCGTATCAATAATTATTTTCATTTAGTAGATAAAAAAGATATCAAAGAACCTTACGCAGAAAAGATGGATTTGAGTAATTTTTCGCTAAACAAGTATTTTTAATGCTTAAAGCAAGAATCAAACGGGTTTAAATAGGTTTTAATTTAATAAAATCATCTTACCAATTTGCTCCGATTCTGAATGAATTGAGATATAATAACTACCTTTTGGCAAAGCAGATAAATCTACTTTTTCTTTAATATTATTAATATAACTTCCAAGGTTTATTGTTTTAATAATCTGTCCGTTTGTATTAAAAATTTCAATTTGCACTTCATTTGTTACTTGTTCAAATTCGGCATTAATAAAAAACAAACCGCTTGTTGGATTTGGATATATTTCGAAAATATATTAAAAAATCTTAAAGAATTTTATTAATGATTAATAACAGGTAATTCCATTTTCTGGATAATCAATTTATATGCTCCTAAAATATTATCCAAATATGGTTTTAACTGTAAAAACTCTTTTTGACTCCAATTTACGTAATTAAAATTTTCAAAGAATTTAAAGTCAATTTTTAATCTTAGCATTTGATTACCATAATTAATTTCATAGTCAATCAATTTTTCAAGAATATCTTTATTTTTATCCAAATAATTGTAAATATTTCGTCGTCGTTTATATTCACAATCGATTCTTAAATCAACTCTAAAATAATATTTTTTTGGCTCAAATATCAAGAGAAATTCATCTAAATACTTATTACATATAATAGAGTTTCCACTTAATTTAATCTCTTCGCAAGAAATTCTTTCATTTAAATATTTCTCTAATAACTGAAAGAAATTAAGATTTGAATTTGATATATCTGCTTGAAGGTAATTATTTATAAATTCTATCAATTCATCATATTGTTCTTTTTCAGAAATAAAATATCCAATATCTAACGAAGCGTCATCTGAATATTTATATAAATTCATTGACGTAACAACTGCATTACTCTCATTCAAATATATTTTGGCATGTAAATTTTCAATTTCAATTGGATTGATTCCTAATGCTTTAATCTGTTCGGCATTTCCTTTATCTTTTCTGATGTACCATATTATATCTACACCTCTTTCTTTAGCTTTTTCTATCCTATTTTGAAGCTTTCTCCAATTATTAATTTGATTATAAGGGGAAACAATTATTATGTTTGTTTTTGCTTGGTCAATCAAGGTCATTATTTTACCCGAAATTTCCGCAGGTTGTATTAATTTCATAGTTATTTGGGTTTATTTATTTTTTCGATTTTTTAATCAAGTGAGGAATTATAGTCCATCCACTATCTCTAATGACACTTAAAATAATCAAAAGGTTCTAAACAATCCTTACATTGATACAAAGATTTACACGCCGTCGAACCAAACTGACTAATCAATTTCGTATTATTAGAATCACAAAGCGGACAACATACAAAACGTTCTTCACCTAACAAAACCCGCTTATCAGAAGTCGCACCGATAGGCGGAGCAATGCCATAAGTTTTCAATTTTTTCTTCCCATTTTCCGACATCCAATCTGTTGTCCAAGCTGGTGCTAATACTGTTTTTATCGAAATATTATTATAACCATTCTCTTGCATCATCGCTTTGATATTCACCGAAATCATATCCATTGCAGGGCAACCAGAATAGGTTGGTGTAATCACAACTTCGATTTGTTCGTTATTGATATTTACATCTCGAACGATTCCTAAATCTATAATTGTCAAAACAGGAACTTCTGGGTCAGGAACTTGCTTTAAGAGGTTTAGAATTTTTGATTTGTTTATTTCCATTTTTTTGATTTTAATAAAAAACAAGCTGAAACAATAATAAATAATAACGAACAAATCTGAAAAGCTAAAATAGAACCGTCATACCGACAGAGGTCGGTATGACGGTTCTATTTTAGCTTTTCATTTTGTGGATATTTCACATTTTGTATTTTTTTCACCAGAAACCAGCATCAAATATCCAGTAACCAGTTTACCAAGTCGCTCCAGGATAAGCACGTTGTAAATGCTGCATTTCTGATAGGATATGTCCTAAATATTCGGTGTGAATTCCATTTTTCCCACCTTGTTGCATCCATTTTTCATTTGGAATTTCTAAAGTTGCTTCTTGTAAAACAGATGTTAGTTTTTCGTAATAAGCTGTTTTCAATTCATTCACATCTACACCAATTCCTTCTGTAGACATAGCTTTTTCCAAATCCGTAGAAGTAACTAATTCTTCTGTAAACATCCACAAATCAGTAACTGCATCTTGCATTTTCTCATGACTTTCTACAGTTCCGTCTCCTAATCGTAAAACCCATTGTGAACTAAAACGTAAATGATATTTTACTTCCTTAATCGACTTTGCTGCAATTGCTGCTAATTGCGAATCCGTACTTTTTATTAATTCTTGTAAAAACAAATAATGCCAAGCATCAAAGAAAAACTGACGAGCAATTGTATCTGCAAAGTTACCGTTCGGCTGCTCTACCAATTGGACATTTTTATATTGACGTTCATTGCGTAAAAACGCAATATCATCTTCTGTTCTACCTTTTCCTTCGATTTCTGCTGCATATTGAAAATAACTCCGAGTCATTCCGAACAAATCTAAAGAAATATTCGTCAGTGCCATATCCGTTTCTAAAGCTGGACCATGTCCACACCATTCGCCTAAGCGTTGCCCCAAAATCAATCCATTATCGCCAAGTGCGATTATATATTTTGCTAACATTTTTTCCTTTTTTGATAGAGCGTTTATAGTAGAAGGTAGAAAGAACAGACGAATGAACATATCGAATATCATCTCTCTACTTTCTACTATTTACCCTCTTCTAAATGTGTTTCAGTTCATTCGGTAAATCATAAAAAGTTGGATGACGATAAACCTTATCTTGTGCAGGTTCAAATAATTCACCGCTTTCTTCAGGGTTACTTGCCGTAATATGTTTTGATTCTACAACCCAAATACTCACACCTTCCATTCTTCGAGTATAAACATCTCTTGCATTTTCCATTGCCATTTCTGCATCAGTTGCATGCAAACTTCCAACATGTTTATGACTCAATCCGTTTTTACTACGGATAAAAACTTCCCAAAGTGGCCAATTTTTCATATTTATATATTAATTAGGTATCGGTATCGGACACCTTTAAGGTGTCCGAT
>CAZEOC010000402.1:0-3957 GCA_964513525.1 uncultured Saprospiraceae bacterium
ATTTTAATTTGGAGGTTTAAAGATAGTTATTTTAGATTCAACATATTATTTTTAGTATATCTAACAAGCTGCTTATGATAACAGAACAATTAGATAACCTTTTTACTTTCTTAAAGCTATTAATCACAAAAAAATTGTGTTATTTAACTTATATAATATTGAAAATAGTTATTTTTTTATATAAAATATAATTTAATGTATAAATAATTTATTACTAAGTTGTTAAATTCTCTTTACATAGAAACATATTTTCACTAAATAGTTTCATTCATTTTACTAAATGATTTAAAACCCTTTTGAAAAAAGTTAAGTTTTCAAGATTAAAATATCTCAAAAATGCTTACATTTAATTCTTTAATAAATTTATAATTTGTTCTTATATCAATGCCAGACAATTCAGCCACACAAAACCATAATAGTGTCATACCGCCAAAGTCCAATCGAGGTTTCAAATTTTGGTTAAAATTATTATTAAAAATAATTTTTTATGCTCACATTACTTTCATTTTTTTAATTGCCATATTCAGCATTTTTTATATTAATTCTGAACCACCTTATACTGTTTTAATGGTTCATAGAGATGGTTTCAAAGCCGAACAACCTTCTTTCGTAGCACTAAATAAAATTCCAAATTCTTTTCAATTAGATTTATTGAATTTAGAAGATGGAAAATTTAGAGAACATTATGGAATTGATTTAGAAGCAATAAAAAGAGCAAAGAAAAAAAATGATAAATTAGGCTATAAAGCTTATGGAGGTAGTACAATTACACAACAGTTAGCAAGAACATTATTCTTATTGCCACACAAAAATTATTTTAGAAAATACCTTGAAGCAATCGTTGCGTTAGAGTTAGAATTGTTTTTAGGGAAGGATAGAATTCTCGAATTATATATTAATTATGCAGAATTAGGCAAAGGTATTTATGGGTTTAATGATGCCGCAATTTTTTACTATAAAAAGCCATTTTTAAAAACAACAACTGATGAAAAAATCAAATTAATGACACTATTAGCAAGTCCTATTAATTATACACCAACTACGTTGTATAAAAATAAGGCACTTGCTAATCGCTATAAGTTTATTTATAAGTATCATCATTTACACAAATAAATCTAATTTATTATTAAGCAACTTCATGTCCTCTTGCAGCTTCTAATAATTCAAACCATTCTTGATTTGTCATCTGAATTTCCATTGCTTCTACTGCCTTTTTCAGACGACTAACTTTAGCGGTACCGACTACAGGATGTAATTTAGCTGGGTGTTGTAGAAGCCAAGCTAAAAGAATTTGGTCTAAACCACAATCATATTTATTAGCTAATTTCTGAGCAACTTCTTGCACTTCTTTAGCTTGTCCATCCAAGTTTTCTCCAAATATTTTCCCACCTGCTAAAGGCGACCAAATCATTGGTCGAATATTATGTTTTAAGCATTGGTCAAAGGTTCCATCAAAGAAAGGTTCGGTATGTAAAATTGAAGCTTCCACTTGATTCGTTATTAAAGGGAAATGCCAACTCAACATATCAAATTGTGTTGGTGTAAAGTTAGAAACTCCAAAATGACGGACTTTTCCCATTTTTCGTAATAAATCAAAAGCTTCCGCAATTTCAAAGGGATTCATTAATGGACTTGGACGATGAATTAATAATAAATCAATATAATCTGTATGTAGGTTTCTTAACGATGTCTCAACAGATTTGATGATATAACTTGCACCTAATTCGTAAGATTTAATCTTATTATTAGGACGATTAGATGTCGTCAATTTAATTCCACACTTAGTGACAATTTGTAATTGACTTCTAAGTGACGATTTTGATTTTAATGCCTTTCCAAAAGTTTCTTCTGTTGTATAATGTCCATAAATATCTGCATGGTCAAAGGTTGTAATTCCTAATTCCATACTTTCGTTAATTAATTTCAACATTTCATTAGGAGCTAAATTATGTCCCCAAATACCCCAATTCATGACACCACCAACTATGCGCGATAAATAAAGTCGTTCTAAATTTTGTCCGTCAGGCATGTGATTTTTTTTATATTTATGAAAGTTGAAAGATAGAAAATATTGATTAACTATAAAGTATAAAGTGCGATTTTTTTAAAGGATGTTATCAAAATTAAAAAAGTGTAAAACGAAATATAATCGTTTTACACTTTTTTAATTTTCACTTATTATGGATTCTCAATTATAACATTGCTTTCTTGCGCTTATACGTTCCACTCAAAGTAATTTCCCAATCTTTTAAATCATTTGATTGTTTCCAAGTATGTTTTAGTGAACCACTTGACGTTTTTTGATAAACAACTTGATGGTGAGTTTTTTTCCCGTTTCCATCAATAGAAGTTGCATTTAAAGTAAGTTTTCCTTTAGAAAGTCTTCCTTCAAATTGAAGATTTGTTCCAAAATCGTCCGACCAATCTTGTAACCACTTATTATTATTCGCATCGTAACTAAAGATGCTCTGTGTATTAAAACCATCAAAACCTTTATAAGATTCTTCAAAAGTACAAGTTCCTCCAATCAATTGAATAGAGTTTTCACCAATCAATGCACCATCTTTTGAAAATAATTCCCAATCACCGATTAAGAAATCTAATTGTTTATCATCATTTGCACAACTTAATTGAGCAAAGGCAGAAACACTTGAAAGTGCTACCAATAGTAATATGAATAAATTTCTTGTGTTTGTCATCTTTAAATATTTTTGTCGTTTTAATTGCTGATATTAAGTAGTACGTAAGAATTAGGAAAAAGGTAAGGTAAATGTTAAGAAAAATACAAAAAAATCGTTAAAAGGTTGATTTAATGGTCTAAACAACAGATTTTGGACAAAAAAATAAAGCAAGAGAAAATTTTCTCTTGCTTTAGAAAGGACATCAATAGCTATTATCAAATAATGATAACTATTTAATAATTCAAATATCTACATTATTTACAATACAAGAACCTACTCAAATGAGGGGTTTTGTATTTAGCTACGATATTAATTAATTGTAAATCTCAAAACGCCGATAAATTAATAAACTACTTTAATTTAACGTACACAACAGGAGGCTCACTTTCATAATCCTCTCTCATTTCTAAAATATTGGAAAACGAATTTAAAAACTTAATTAATTTTCCGTATTTCAGACCGCTTTCACGAATAGATGCACCGACTTGTGCTAAATTAGCCCAATTGTTTTCGGAATTCATCATACATCTTTCGACTGCTGCTGCTACAATCGCCTCTTTTTCGGCTCTTGTAAATCCACTTTGTACTGACATTCGACAAAAATTTGTTTTTCAAAATGATATCAAAAATCATCATTATACCAATATCAATTACTTGAAGAATATATTACTTTTTGTTAAAAAGCATAAAACATAGACTCATAGAAAAGAAACGACTGTTCGTCCAATGTGTTTACCTTTTAACAGGAGATTAATATTTTTTTGTAATCCTTCTAATTTAATTAGATTACAAATTTCATCTAATTGGGTTGATTTCCAATGATTAGCCAATCTTTTCCAAACTTCTAATCGAATGGACATTGGTGTTTCAGCAGAATCTACACCCAATAAATTTACGCCATTTAATATAAAAGGAAAAACGGTTGTTTGTAATTTTGGAGAGAGCACCAAGCCACAAGCGGCAACATTTCCATTTCTATCACAAGCTTTAAGCGCTGTTGCTAAAACGTTTCCTCCAATAGTATCAATAGCTCCAGCCCATTTTGGACGTACTAATACCTTTTTTGAGTCATCATTTGCAGCCTCTCGACTAATAATTTCTGTTGCGCCAAGAGATTTTAAATAATTTTCTGCCTCAGCTTTCCCGGTTACAGCAATCACTTCATAACCAGCTTTCGCTAAAATTTCTACGGCATGACTACCAACTCCGCCTGTTGCACCAGTTACTAATATTTTTCCCATATCTGGTTTTTGACCACATATTTCCATTTTATACA
>CAZEOC010000403.1:0-3955 GCA_964513525.1 uncultured Saprospiraceae bacterium
TATTCCTGCAATAACAGGAAAAGTAGAATTGGTTTATGAAGGCGAACAAGAAGGACCTTACAATGTCGCTTTGAAATTGATGAGTGCAGGAATTAAGCAATTATTTTTACACTTCTTTCCGAACCCAGATAAATTAACTCGTAGAAAAAGACAGGAAGAAGTTCGTGACCCTTACGGAACAATCAGAATGTATTTTTCAGGTGGAAATACGGTAGATTTATTAAATGATGATTCAGACAAGAAGTATAAAGAAACTTTATCATCGGTAGCTGGTTTGGAAAAATTTGTCAAAATAAACGGAATTGCGGATAAGAATAAATATTTATTCATGGAATTAGTTTTACATGGATTGGTAGAGTTCAATGTTATTGGAAGAGAATTCGTTGATAAGAAATATACTTTTTCGGATATGTTGGCAGGAATGTTAGGAGATGATGATTATGAGTAAAAAAATTATTCGTCACAGAGTTTAAAAATAGCGTTGCTATTTTCTCAGTAGAAAATGTGACGATTTCTTTTTAGTAAACTTTTTTAATTAATTAGAAAGGTGATTCAATCAATTGATTGAATCACCTTTTTTTGTGAATGTGTGAGTCAAATTAGAATATTTCAACTAAAATTGACTACAACATCACTACATCTAATTATAATTATAGCTTTAAAACAGTATATTTTAGATGACTAAGTGATCATTTTATTAAATGTAATTGTTAATCATTTATTTTATATCTAACTTGAAAAATCGTTCAACAAATTATGTAGAATGAATTAATCAAATAATTAAAATCAAAATTATGAACAAGATAATTACACTCTGTTTAATGCTTACAATTACAATCGTTGCTTATGGTCAAACTTTGCCAATTGATTTTGAATCTACAATTACTACATCAAGTTTTACAGATTTTGATGGCGGAACAGCTTCTGTTATTCCAAATCCTCATTCAACAGGTATTAATACCAGTGCGACTGTTGCACAGATAATTAGAGATGGTGGAGAAGTTTGGGCTGGAAGTAAAATCATCTTATCAACTACACTTGATTTTACTACAGATAATATTCTTTCTATGAAAGTTTATACGACTGCTCAAGTTGGAACAGTAGTGAAATTCAAATTAGAAAATGGAAGCGGAGCTGCGGATGAAAGAGATGCAGTAACAACTGTTTCTGGTCAATGGGAAACTTTAACTTGGGATTTTACAGGTGTTTCTCCAGTTTATAATGAAGTTGTTTTCATGTTTGATTTTGGAAATACTGGAAATGGAACAGTTTATTCAACTTTTTTATTCGATGATGTTGAACAAGTTTTTGGTGGAGCTCAATTAGATGTTCCAGTTACATTTGAAGGAAATGGAATTAATTATTCTATGACGGATTTTGGTGGAAATCAATCTTCTTTGGTTGCTGATCCTACTAATGCGAGTAATAACGTAATTAAAGTAATTAAAACTTCAGCAGCAGCGGGTTGGGCAGGAACAACGATTGGAACAAATGCTGGTTTTGCTAATAATTTACCATTATCTATGTCAGATTCTAAAATGAATGTTAGAGTTTGGTCGCCAGATGCTGGAATTCCGGTACGTTTAAAAGTGGAAAACTCAAATGACCCTACACAAACTTGCGAAACTCAAACGAATACAACTATGGCTGGTGCTTGGGAAACAATTGAGTTTGATTTCTCAATGGAAGCAAATGGTACAGCGGCTTTAGATTTTGGTTTACAAAATGGTTGGATTTATAATATGGCGTCTATCTTTTTCAATTTTGATACTGATGGTGCAGCTGCTGGTGAAAAAACTTACTATTTTGATGATGTGAAATTTGGACCTGATTTAACGAATGTGAATAATCAATTATTAGTTGAAGGAATTGAAGTATTTCCAAATCCAACTTCAAGCAATTGGTTAATTACTTCTGAAAATACAGACATTAATAGATTAGAAATATTTGATTTGAACGGAAGATTAATCGTTTCTATTCATCCAAATACTCAGAATGTAACTGTTGATGCAACTGATTTTACGAATGGAATTTATATCGCAAAAATATCAACTGATATTGGTGCTCGTAGTATGAAATTAGTGAAGCAGTAGGGGTTTGAGGTTGTTAAGGTTTCGACTTATTAGGTGAAAATTACTAAAAGTGATTTTCTCCAATTAGGTTGGTCTTCAAAATATTAAACCTAATAGATTTATCATAAATCTATTAGGTTTTCTTATATGTTAGATTATTCAAAATCACTTTTAACTCTTTATTATCTTCTTTTAATTGTTCAATCGTAGCTTCTCGCTCTGTTATTTTAGATTTTTTAGATTTAATACTTCTGAATAAATAACCAATTCCAAACATCAAAATAACTGAAAATAGCGTAATCAAAATTGCCCACAAACGAAGTAATTTAAGTGTTTTGTTAGCTGCAGTATCCATGAGTTCTTTCTCAAAATCACTTTTTACATCTTCAACTAAATTATCGTTTTGGAAAACTAAACTATCACTTAAACTTTTGAATTTTTGTTGAGAAACATAAGCTTCTTTATACTGTTTTTTAGCAGCATAAAGTTGAGATAATAATAAATTCGCATCTCTCAAAAGTGGTTTATTATCAATGTTTTCTGAAATTGAAACCGCTTTTTTAGTTTCGATTAATGCTTGATTGTAATTTGCAGCTTGCCAATAAGCATTGCCTAAATTCAAGTAATTTTCAGCTTGACTACGAACCATATCAAGTTGTTTATTCAGCTTTAATGCTTCTCTTAAATTATTTATGGCTTGTGTATTTCCTGTTTCAGAACGATAACATTTACCTAAAGTATTATAAGCTTTTGCAACACCGTGTAAGTCATTATTAGATTGAAAAATAGCTAAAGCTTTTCGTTCAAAATCAATTCCTTTTGATGGATTATTCTTTCTTAAATAAACCAAACCAATACTTGAAAAAATATTAGCGGCTAAGTTCGGCATCGTTTCTACTTTTACAATATCAGACGCATTTAGTAATGCTTCTAATGCTTTGTCATAGCGTTTTTGGTCGTATTTTGATTGACCAATATTATAATAGGTTTCTGCCAAAACATCTTGACTTTCAATTGCATTCGCTTGTACTAATGCTTCATCAAAATATTGATTTGCTTGTATATAATCTCCTTGTGATAAATAGGTTTTTCCGAGATAAATTAAGGTTTTAGTTAGTTCAACTTTATCATTTTGTTGGTCAAAAATAGCTAAAGCATTTCTATGAAACTCAAATGCTTTGCGATGGTTTTTAGTATTCAAATACGACAATCCAATTTTCTGTAATGTATTACCTAATAAATCATAATTCTCTGTTTTTTCGGCAAATGAAACACTATTCTGAAAATATTCTATTGCTTTTCCAAAAGTCTCTTGTCGATAATAATAATTCCCCAATGCATCATTACTTAATTCTTGTAATTTAAGTAAATCGGAAGAATCTGCAACCGTTTGAGCTGCTTCAAAGTACTGCAAAGTCTCAGACATTTTATCATAATTGAAATGTAAATGACCTAAGGTTAATTGAGCTTTTCCAATTAAGAAAAAACTATTTAATCTTTTAGCATTTCGCAAACCTCTTTCGGCGGTTTCTATTGCCGTTTCTAAGCTTGATTTACTTTCTAATACAGCTAAATCAAGGGTTAATAAAGTCTTAGTTGAATCAGTATTTTCTAATTCAATTAAGTTTTTTAAACTATCAATTTGATTTGACCCTTTAACTAATTTTGGTTGTGCAAAAACTGAAAATGAAATTCCAAAACTTAGGAAACAAAGAGTTATTAATTTTGTAAGCTGTGTTATCATGTTTAAAAATATCTAAAATCTAAATTGAATTCCTTAGAATAAATTCAATAGAAGCAAATTTACCTTTTACTATATCAATTTGACTTAAGGAATGAGGTATAAATAAAGTTACAGAATTTGGCGAAGTATTTTTTATTCT
>CAZEOC010000404.1:0-3936 GCA_964513525.1 uncultured Saprospiraceae bacterium
TAGAATTGAATTAGTTAACAATACAAGTACTGTAACTGTCACGAATGCAACTGCTCATTTAGATTGGGGATCTTTCATTCCTGCTCAAAATGATGAGTTTGTAATTATTGATGGGCCTGACAATAGTAGTAATAATGTAAGTGGATTATTTGGGACTATTACAACTTCAAATTCAGATATACAAACATCATTTGTAGCTACTGATTCTACATTAACATTAATAGTTACAGCAGTTGTCCCTGTAGAAATGACATATTTCATTGGAAATAAAACATTAGAAGGTAACTTATTATCATGGGAAACGGCAACAGAAGAACTTAACGAAGGCTTTGATGTACAAAAAAGTGCTGATGGTAAAAACTGGGAAACAATTGGTTTTGTAGAAGGAAACGGTACTACTTATGAAGTAAGTAATTATAGCTTTTTAGATGAAGAGTTGACTTCAAATGTTAACTATTATCGTTTGAAGCAATTGGATACAGATGGTAACTTTGAGTATTCAAAAACTATTTCTATTATTGGAGATGTACAAAATACTTCAGGTTGGAAAACTTATCCAAATCCTGTTAAAGAGCAGTTGACTATCGAAGGTTTTGAAGGAACAATTAGTATCTTCAATATTTTAGGTCAGCCAGTAAAAACATTTAATGTAAATAATGAATTAGAAGTTATTTCATTAAAAGATTTTGAAAGTGGTCAGTATTTATTACAAATGACTGCAACTGATGGTACAAGAACGGTTCGTCAAATTATGAAGACTGTAGACTAAATTATTTTTAAAAAGGTTTATCTTGATTTTTGAAATTGGGATAAACCTTTTTAGTTTTATGATTTGATACAGTTAAAGATTCAAGACAAATGCTATTTAAGATTTTAGGGTATGTAACTTCCTTTGGAAATATTGCTACTATTTACATGTTAGTAGAAAATGGAATCATACAAAAAATTGGCTCATCCCATTGGACAGTTGGAATTGCAAGTGTAATGTTTTTATCGTTCATATCTATTTTATTTTTTTATTTGAATAATAAAGAAGAAGGTATAAATACATTAAGAATGTATGGGTATGGTTATACTATTATGACCGTCCTTTTTTATGGATTTTTATCTATTAAAAATTTATATTCTGGGTTTGAATATGAAAGATTTACAGGCTACCTGACCATATTGATTTTTTTATCATTAATTACAATATTAATTCTTAATTTTTCAAGAAGAAGTAAAGATAATTCCTTCTTTTCTTTCTTAGCGTCAGGTTTAAGTTTATTGTCTTTATTGATCACTTTTGGGTCTATTTATAAATACATTTTTATACAACAACCTATTGAATTTTATAATGTCTTTACAGAATTATTAATGATTGGTATAGGCTGTATTATGTTTATTGGAGCTTATATTTTTTCGAATAAATAAGAATTAATTATTGCATAATTCATTTGTTTGATAATTGAGTTTATGATTCTATAAGATTCATTATTGTTAATGTTTTTTCTGAAAAATTATTTCTCATAAAGAAAAAATAAAAATGACTTTTAGGTTAATTATTATTAAATGAAATTAATCTAATTATATCTAGAATTATATTATAAAATAAAATGTTGATTTTCAGTTTGTTGTAAGCTATTTTACTTCAACAGTAAATCGACTAAATAAGCTAAATTATGAAAAAAATTACTTTACTTTTTGCGTTTACTTTTATGCTTGGATGTCTACATTTAAGCGCTGCTACGATCACTTGGGATGGAGGTGCAGGTACAACTAATTGGATGGATGCAATGAACTGGGATAATGATATGGTTCCTACAGCAGCTGATGATGTTGATTTGAATGGAAGTATTGTTGTTTTAGCAGCTAATACAACTGTACAGAGAATTTATGCAGGTGGTAGTTCTGACTTTACTATCAATGCAGGTGTTACCTTGACAGTTACTGGTTTTGCTGGTAATGATGATGGTTTTGAAGTACAAACTTCAGGAACAGTTGTCAATAATGGTACAATAGCGATTTCAAATATCAATACTGGTAGCACAGATGCAGATGGACTTTATAGTAAAGGTTCATTTACTAATAATGGAACTATAACAATCAATGGTTCTGGTCAACATGGTATGTATTTACAGGGTGGTACTTTTAATAATAGTGTAGGTAGTTCTATTACAATATCTAACTATGGTCAAGGTGACTCTGGAGCAGATGGAATTTATGCTGATGATAATGGTGGTGCTGGTTCTACATTAAATAATGATGGAATGATTACAGTCACTATGCCAGGTTCTGATGACGGAATTTATATTAATGACGGTTCTATCATTAATAATACATCAATGATTACTATTGGAGGATCAAGTGGTGATAATGGTATCCGTATTGATGATGGTGGTGCTTTCAATAATAATACTGGTGGAACATTAACGATTAATTCTACTCCTGATGACCAACTTTTTCTTGATAATACAGCAACTTTCAGTAATACAGGTGCTATCATTTTAAATACAACTTCAGATGTTGGTTTATATGTAACAGATGACGGTGTATTTACAAATATGGCTGCAGGAACAATTAATATTACTGGAGGTGGAAATTATTGTATTCAAATTGATGCTAATAATAATACTGCAGCGATTATTAATAATGGAACAATTACGACTAATGCAGGTAAGGATGGATTACGTTTACAAGAAGGTGGTACTTTTACAAATAATGCTACTGGAGTTTTAGATATTAATACACCTAATGAAGATGGAATTAACTTTCAATCTTCTGGTGGTACTTTAAACAACTCTGGAATGATTGATATCTTTGATGCACCAAAAGAAGGTGTAGATATGAGTGCTGGTACATTCAATAATCTTGCAGGTGCTACATTCAAAGCAGTTGATTGTTTACAAGATAATATTGAGATTAATAACTCTTCTTCATTTACTAATGATGGATATATACTTGTATCAAGATCTGGTGCTGATGCTTCAGGTAGAGATGATATCGAGGTAAATAGTGGTGCTACTTTTACGAATACTACAAATGCTACTTTTACTATAGGTGCAGCAGTGGATAGTACAGGAGAGCTTGAAGCAAGAGGAGATGTTAATTTTGGAACTTCTGTTACAACTTTTGATATTCAAGGAACATCAAATACAACTGAATATGATAGAATTGAATTAGTAAGTAATACCTCTACAGTAACCGTAGATGTTGCAACTGCTCACTTGGAGTGGGGTACATATCTTCCAGCTGTAAACGATGAATTTGAAATCATTAATGGACCAACAGGTAGTATAGTAAATGGACCTTTTGCAACTGTTACAACTTCAAATTCAAATATACAAACGACTCAAATTGATACAGATACTTCTGTAATCATTCAGGTTACTGCTGTTTTTGTTTGTAGTGATCCTACAGGTTTAACAGCGACTAACATCAATGATGTTTCTGCTGACTTAAGTTGGTCTGCTTCAAGTTCTGCGACTACTTATAACTGGGTAATTGTAGCAACAGGTGATACTTTAGGAGGTACAGTTATTGATTCTGGTATGACTACAGATACATTTGCAACAACAACAGCTTTAATGGCAGTTACGTCTTATGATTTATACGTTCAAGCAGATTGTGGAGCAGTTGGAATGACTGGTTTTACAGGTCCTTATACTTTCACAACAACTTGTCCAGGTGGATTAACAGCTACAGTTACAAACGCTACAACAAATGTAACTTGTAATGGTGGTAATGATGGTGCTATTGATTTAACTGTAACTGGTGGAACACCAGCATTTACTTATGCTTGGAATTCAGGTGAAACAACTGAAGATCTTAGTGGAATAACTGCAGGAACATATGTTGTTACGATTACAGATGGTAATGGTTGTCCTGGTTCAGAAACAATTACAATTACAGAACCTGCAGCTTTAACTTTGACAATGACAGGTGTTGCGGATACAA
>CAZEOC010000405.1:0-3931 GCA_964513525.1 uncultured Saprospiraceae bacterium
GAAATAAAATGGTTATAAAACTAAAGTTTATATTTAAAGTTATACTTAGCAAGTAATCGGCCATAAATTAATATGATTAAAAAAGAAATCGAAATTAATTGTACTTATTTTTGAGCACTTACTTAATTATCTAATAATAAAAGATAAACCGTGTTTTCAATTAAAAATAAATTATGTCAAATACAACAAATATCGAAGCTTTCAAAAAAAGTAGGAAACATCGTTTTATCATTTTAAACATAGTGACTTACTCGTTGATTTTTCTATTTTTCAGAACTGTTGTTGCTTTGTTTAATGGAGAAATCGGAGAAATATGGGCAGAAGTGCTTTCTACCGCTTTAATTTTTGGTATTCTGATTGCAATTTTTCGAGCTTTTAAAATTAAAATATCGTATTTAAAATCAGAAGATTTTACTGCCTTAAATACATTATTAATCAATAATGGTTACGATGCACCAAGGAAGTTGTCAGCAACAAAATTGGTTTATATAAAAAAAGAATCCAGTATTCTGAAAGGCACAAATGAAGTTATTGTAGATACATTAGATGATATTTTAGAAATTTTGGGTACAAAACAGATTAAAGCGATTTTAAAAAAAGAATTAAATTTAATCTAATCATAATAAGAATGAGGACTTGAAAAATTCTTTCAATTCTTCAATTAATAATCTGTGAAAATTTACACAAAATTCAAATACAGAATATCAATCCACACTTTTTTAACGATTAACTTTGTGACTCATTAAATAGTCCGTATTTTGCAGCGAATTTGTAAAAAATAATCAAATGAAAAAGCGTACGCTTTTTGACTATATCAAATCAACGATACCAATTGCGTATCGACCACTAATTAATAAATTTTTAGTGGCTACTGTTTTTTTCTGTATTTGGATGTTATTCTTTGATAGATCGAGAGTGATTGAGCAAATAAAATTAGAACAAACGTTACAGGATTTGAATGTTCAAAAAGAGTATTATGAACAAAATATTGAAGCTGTAAAAGAACAAAAGAAAGATTTGTTTACAACAGATGAAAATTTTGAAAAATTTGCAAGAGAGCAACATTTGATGAAACGAAAAAATGAAGATGTTTTCGTTATTGAAAAAGAATAAAAGTAAATCGTTAGCAATAACAATTTGCAAATCATAAAGCCCTGAATTGGGCGATAATAAGAATTTATGACAGTGTCATAAATAACTAACAAAAAATATTTTAATTACGATTTTATTAATTGACAATCAAAAGTTGACAATTAAAAACTTCTAAACAAATTATTGTAATCCAATGGCTGTTTTAGTAACAAAAGATTCAAAGATTATTGTACAAGGGTTCACGGGTAAAGAAGGAACTTTTCATGCTTCTCAAATGATTGAATACGGCACAAACGTTGTCGGAGGTGTAACACCAGGAAAAGGTGGAACGACTCATTTGGATAAGCCAGTTTTCAACTCTGTAAGAGAAGCAGTTGACAAAGCAGGTGCTGATGTTTCAATCATTTTTGTACCGCCACGTTTTGCAGGTGATGCAGTTATGGAAGCAGCTGACGCAGGGATTAAAGTTATCATCTGTATCACAGAAGGTATTCCTGTTCAAGATATGGTAAAAGTGAAAGCTTTTATTGAAGATTACGATTGTCGTTTAGTTGGGCCAAACTGTCCAGGTGTAATGACACCAGGAGAAGCTAAAGTTGGAATTATGCCAGGCTTTATCCACAATCCTGGACGTATCGGAATCGTTTCTCGTTCTGGAACATTGACTTATGAAGCTGTTGATCAAGTAACAAAAGCTGGAATGAGACAATCTACTTGTATCGGAATTGGTGGTGATCCAATCATTGGAACAACTACTTTAGATGCTGTGAAATTATTAATGGAAGATCCTGAAACTGATGGAATTATCTTAATAGGTGAAATCGGTGGAAATATGGAAGCTGATGCTGCTCGTTGGATTAAAGATAATGCAACAAAACCAGTTGTTGGTTTTATCGCTGGACAAACTGCTCCTAAAGGTCGTACTATGGGACATGCAGGTGCAATTATCGGTGGTAAAGACGATACAGCAGAAGCAAAAATGGAAATCATGCGTGAGTGTGGAATTCATGTTGTAGAATCTCCAGCTACTATTGGTGAAACAATGGTGAAAGCTTTAAAAGGATAGATTTTATTTAATAATTAATAATTATTGAAAATATAAAAAGCCAATTCGATTTATTCGAATTGGCTTTTTTAATATCTAAATTTTAATAGAGAATCGTTTTAATCTAATTATTGTTTATTTCACTACAACTTTTTTTGCAACTGTCATTGGGATACTGATACATTTCTTTTCCATATAGGATAACATTCTATCCATCAAATCAATTGTAGAAGCATCTAAACCATCTAACTCTTTTTTGAAAACCTCATTCATTGCTTTAGACTTCACTTGCTTAATTCTCAAAGGAATTTCGCTCATCGCTAATTCAACCTGACGAGTTTTGAATAAAATTTCAAATTCAGCTATTTCAACTTCTAAAATTGCTTTTGCATTTGTTACTTCTCTTTCTCTGAAAGCTAAATTTGCTTTTGCTAACTGACGAATATCTTCTATTTCTATATAATTAACATCAAAATCATTGGTAATTTCTCTATCAACATTATTTGGAATAGATAAATCAATTACTAACTTTTTAGAAGTTTCATTATTTAATAATTTAGCGTACAACTCATTTGTAACAATTGGCTTAATTGCACCAGTACAAACAATCATAATATCAAATCCTTCACTGAAATAGGGCAATTCTTCCAAATTCAATGCTTTACCATTTTTGAATTTACCCGCTAACTTTTCGGCTTTTGCAAAAGTACGATTGAATACGGTTACATTTTGATAATCATTTTTTACTAAGAATTTAGATACCAGATTATTGGTCTGTCCAGCACCAACTAAAAGTACTCGAGAACGTCTTGAAAATCCTGATTCTAACATTTTCTTTACTGCTAAAGAAACAATAGAAATTGGTTTTTCTCCAATTCTTGTTTTGGCATATACTTTTTTTGCTCCTGTAACAACATAACGCATTAATAAACGCATCTTGTCTCCAGTCAAATTCCAATCAAAACATTGATTATAAGCTTCTCGTAACTGACGTAAAATTTCTCTTTCTCCAATAACTAATGAATCTACAGAAGCCGCTACTTCATAGATATGATTTATTGCTTCTTTTCCTTGATAAGTTAAAACTTCTTCTTCTATTCGTTTTTTTCCAGATGTAGTTTTGAATACAGGATTTAAACTTGCGAAAAAGCGTTTAGCGAATTTAGTATCAATAGTTTCAGGTGATGAAAATACATAGAGGATACGATTACATGTAGATAAGTAAATCAACTCTTCCAAACCAAACTCCGATTTCAAATCGTGTAATAGTTCTTCAAGTTGGTTGTTATCTCCAGGTACTACGTAATCTCCTATCTGCTTAAGGTTGCAGGTTTTATGAGTTACTGTGATGGTTTTGTAAATCGAAAGTTCGTGCATATCGAATTTAATCTTTCTCTGTTTTTATAGCACAAAATTAGTGTAGGATTTTCTTGAGTGTGTCACATCGTTGTCACAAATATTCGTGTCTGAAAAATGAAAAAAGTTTTGAGATTTTTTAATTTAAAATCAGTATATATATAAATTATTTTAAATGTAAAATCGTTGCAAATAGTAGGTTGTAGAAGATTTATTTTTTTTCAAAAAAATATTATTTTCCTATGACAATTTAGCTGACAAAGTAGTGACTACATAATTACAAAATTAGGACTAATTAACGAACGACTGTCACAGATTCTGTAGTTACAATATTACTCCATTGATTGGCTTCATCTTTTATTTTAATAGAAAAAGTCGTCGTTTCTGTTTGATTATTATCATCCAATATAATTATATTTTTTAATACAATATCTAATT
>CAZEOC010000406.1:0-3926 GCA_964513525.1 uncultured Saprospiraceae bacterium
CGTTGCATGAAACTTGTTCGTTCTGCACTTGCTTTCATTTCAACATCAATATTATCCAAGAAGAATACATATTGATTCTCTTTTCTAACCAATTGTAACACTTTACCAAGTCGAGGAGCAGTAGTTTGTTCTAAAATAGAACGGTCATAATTTGTATTGACATAAGAAAAACCTTTTGGCTTGTAAATCGAACGAATGAAAGTCGTATCAATGTTTTCAGCAGCAATGTCTAAAGTGGAATCGGCTTGTAGAATGATTTCTTTATCTGAACCTTTTAATAAATAAACCCGCTCATTAAAAGCAAAAACCGTATCAATATAACCAATATGACGATTGCTAATTCCATTTTCATTGGATAAATATCCAAAATAACGCTCATCTATAGCAATAGGATTTGTTTCATTAGCTAAAGGTGTATTTGTAATTCTAACTAATTCTTTAAGTCCTTTTGTTTCCAAATCGAAATACCATAAATCAAAATTAGTAATTGGTAAAATGGTATCTAATTTCTGCTTTTTTAATAAAGAATCGCTTCGATTAGAGGAAAATATGATTCCTTTTCTTCCGTCAATATTTACGAAAGCTGGCGATAAATCATCATGATAATCATTTGTGATTTTCTTTGACCCTCTTGATTTAATATCAAATAAAAATATATCAGAATAACCAAATTCGATTGCAGAAATCACCATTTGACGATTATCGTTAAAATCCATACTCAATATTCTTTGATAACGAGGTGGAAAATTTTCAACAGTTGATTTTTTAGTTTGTAAATCATAATTCATCAACTTTAAAACATCTCTTTTTTCAAAAGCAACAGCTAAATTCTGGCTACTTTTTGTCCAAGCCAAAAGTGGATAATTATAATCAGTTGCTTGAAACTGATTCCTGTTACCTTCTTTTTTAATCACTTG
This sequence comes from uncultured Saprospiraceae bacterium, assembly GCA_964513525.1. GTDB lineage: Bacteria > Bacteroidota > Bacteroidia > Chitinophagales > Saprospiraceae > CAWVWD01. Next base: position 918 of record CAZEOC010000406.1, read on the forward strand.
TTTTTTTCCAGTTGCAATATCTTGAATAATGACTTTATACTTCCCAATTTCATTTTGAACATAAGCGATATATTGTCCATTTGGAGAAACTTTTAATTGTGAAATTGGAATATTACGTCTATTCTTATAGGCAATTTCACTTGTTTCCTCATAAGTATTTCTTTGAGTTTTATCCTTAGTGTAACGATTTATATAAAATCGTTTCCAACTCATCATTGTATTATTATAATTATTCCCCAATACATAAAGAAAACCATCTTCGACACTTTTATTAATACGAGTCAAATACAATAAATTAGAAACAGTAGATTTACCATAATTTTCACTGATAAAATACCAGAAAGTATGACCAGCAAAAGTTGGGTCGATACTTATCAAATCATCATAAGACTGAACTTTATCTGATAATATCAAATCTCTCATACGATTGTCTAATTCAGGTGTCCAGCCATGTTGACCTTGCATATCTTCTCCCACAAATTTTATCAAACCATCAGTAAACCAAGGCGGCAAATTCATCAAAACTGCATTCTGAACAATCTCCTGAAAATTGACTCCAAATATCATATTATTCAATAAAACTTGTGCAATCCCTTCCCTGATTTGCTTTCGTAAATTCACATGATTTCCATCGAAATAAATAAAGATTTTATTACCAACAATCTGAGTTGTTCCGCTGGTATTCATAAAAACTTCTTCATGTCCGATATTACTTTGCTTCAAATCGGTCAAGTCATTATAAACTAAAATTTTGATTTTATCATTGATACGATATTCCAAAATAGAACGAATTTCTTCATAATCTAATTCTGCAATTTGTACCGTAGATTGACCAATATTTTGCCCATTTCCATACCAAAGTGTAATGAAATTTTCAGACTCATATTGCCACCATTCAAAGTCATGATATTGAACTCTGTTTTTACCAAATTCGACGGCTGTACCTTGTCCATTCATTAAAAATGGTAAACAAAGTAAACTGAATATATATGTGAGTTTCTTCATAGTTTCAAAGTATAACAGATTTTTTTACCTGTTTTTTTATAATTGCATTAATTTTTCAAACGAAAAATTAGCTTTAAAGTTGGGTGAAAAATATTGTATATCCAAGACAATAGACAAAATATCTTATTTTGAAAACGGCTAATTTAAAATAAATCGTTGGGCTTAACATATTTTAACAATTTCATAAAACTGTTTTGTCTTGTTTTTCCAAATATGATAACGTATTGTAGGCTGGACTTGTTGAATAAAGTTATGCAAACTTTAGATTTATCATTTGAATAGTTTAATTGTATCTTTTTAAAAGTTTCCCGTTTTGGTTATAATATATTAAATCGAAAAATTACATTATGAAAAATATTCTATTATTTATTATCGCTTTAAGTTCTTCTTGTTTATTAATAGCACAATCCGAATCAACAACATGGATGTATAATCTGGAAGATGAAAAACCAAAAAATGAAAATCAGCGTAGTCAAAAATTAATTAAAATTATTAATAATAAACGCTATGATTCGATTGAAGATTTCTTAGGAAAAACTATACGATTAGCAATCGAGAATGGAGAATTAACCGTTTATAAAAATAAAGCTTGTAATAATGCTTTCACGACTGAAGAAGCAATAGCACATCTTGAGTTAAGTTCTATTGATACGATTATCACTTTCAATCCCGAAACTTTTGAAGAAAAATTTAAAATAGTTAAAAGTCGTAATATTTTATTCCCTAATAAATCGACAACTTATGAATTGGTTCAAGAGTGGAATTATAATGATGAATCTAATCAATTAGAAATGTCTTTGAAATCCATCAATGTTTATTATTTCACCTTAAATAAAAGCAAGGAAGTTTTTGAAAATTACCTTTTTAGTTTTAAAACGAATGATTTGCCAAGTGTAACACAAGCCGAAGTGCTTAATAATCCAAACGTGATTTGGGCAAAAGAAATTCGTTATAATGGAACATTTGAAAACCAAAAATTAGTAGATGAGTTATTATCAAAAGAGCATTTACAAAATAATTTAGTTTATGATTATTTTATGGATAAAAAAGTAGAAAACCCAGAAATCAAAGAGATAGAAACGTCAATTGATACTATTATCACTTTTGACCCAGAAACATTTCAAGAAGAATTGAAGATTGTACAATCAGAATTCAAAAAATCAGATATTAATTCATTTAGAGTTGTTCAAGATATTTATTTTGATACAGAAACAAATCAATTACAAACAAAATTATTTGCAATCGCCCCGCTCTACTATTATTATGATAAAGAAGGAAATTATAAATATACTACACCAATATTTTGGATAGTTTACGATGATGATTTCTTAAAATGGTTAGATTAACATTTCAATAAACAGCTTCCTTACACTTTAATGAACCATTTTGCAATACATTTTGTAATTTTGTATGAATTTTAGGTGGAATTAAAATTACTAATTCCTCATTACTAATTTCTAATTAAAGAATCATGTTCCAAAAATACGATGTAATTGTGGTGGGAGCGGGTCACGCAGGTTGTGAAGCAGCAGTAGCAGCAGCGAATCTTGGCTCGAAAGTTTTATTGGCAACAATGAATATGAATACGATTGCTCAAATGTCATGTAACCCAGCTATGGGCGGCGTTGCAAAAGGGCAAATCGTGCGAGAAATAGATGCTTTAGGCGGATATTCTGGAATAATTACAGACCATACGATGGTGCAATTCCGAATGTTGAACCGCTCAAAAGGACCAGCAATGTGGAGTCCAAGAGCTCAAAGTGATAGAATGTTATTCGCTGCAAAATGGCGAGAAATGTTGGAAGCACATGAAAATATCGACTTTTGGCAAGAAATGGTGACTGGTTTAGTCGTTAAAAATGGTGTGGCAAAAGGTATTCGGACACAATTAGGAATTGAAATCGAATCTGATGCGGTTGTTTTGACAAATGGAACTTTCTTGAATGGTTTGATTCATATTGGCGAAAAGCAATTTGGTGGTGGACGTGCAGGAGAACGCGCAGC
>CAZEOC010000407.1:0-3908 GCA_964513525.1 uncultured Saprospiraceae bacterium
TTTCTAATGTGTTGGATATGACGGTTGATGAAGCAGTTGAGTTCTTTGAGAAAATCCCTAAAATCTACCGAAAAGTCAAGACGATTCAAGATGTTGGTTTGGGTTATATTACACTTGGTCAATCTGCGGTAACGCTTTCTGGTGGGGAAGCGCAACGTGTAAAACTTGCCGAAGAACTCTCTAAACGTGCCACTGGAAACACGATGTATATTTTGGATGAACCAACAACTGGTTTGCACTTTTCTGATATCAAAACCTTGTTAGGCGTTTTGAATAAATTGGTCGATAAAGGCAATACACTTTTAGTCATTGAACATAATTTGGATGTCGTAAAAGTAGCGGATTATGTAATAGATATTGGACCAGAAGGCGGACATCGTGGCGGAACAGTTGTAGCTACTGGAACACCTGAACAGGTGGCGAAAGTTAAAGGAAGTTTTACTGGACAGTTTTTGAAAGAAGAGTTGAAGTAATGAAAAATCCGTGTCGGTTTTAAAAACCAACACGGATTAGTATGAACAAAACCTATGATTATGAAAAATAAAATTACTTTTTTTCGATTTGAAAATTCTAAAATTGGATTTTCGGAAAATGAATTTCTTGAAAATCAAAATAATTTAAAAAAGATTAGTTCTATCAGGCAAGATATTAAAGAATTAAAATCACTTAGGAAAACAAATGAAGATGGAAACCAACGAACAAATGATGAACTATTATTATTTTATGTTAAATTAAAACTTAATATGGAAAATCATAACAATAGGCATAATAATGAATACAATAACCCTATTTCCAAAAGGCTTGAAGGGAATTTTTTCCCAGCTGGCGAACGACACGATTTTTATAAAACAATGGATACATCTGATGAATACTTTTTTGAATCAGATTCAATAAGTTATAATAGTATTAATTCAAATTATGAGCTATTAAATATGTTAGATACTGATTTGAATCAGTATTTGATAGCTGAAATAACAAATGAAACAACTCAAAAAAAATTAGTTAATTTGATTTCTCTATTAGAGAAAAAAGAAGCCAATTTAAATGAAAATATCTTGAGACGAATTGAAGTTAAAGAAATAAATAAACTAAACTCCGAAATTGAGAAAATGAATGCTCAAGGTTGGCAAATTAAACAAATTCAAAATATTGAATCTGGAAAATATAGTGCTTTTTCAGATGGAGGATATGGTTATAGTTTTACAGAAGGAATTCTAATTGTTTGGGAAAGTCAAGAAAAGAAAAACTTTCAAAACTAAAAATTTTAAGATATGAATCCAATAATCAACCAAAATCCAGCCATAGAAACAAAGTTCGACACTTACCCAGAACACATCAAACCCAAACTAAAAAAACTCAGAAAACTAATCCTTGAAACTGCAACAGAAAACGATATTTTAGAAATCGAAGAAACGCTAAAATGGAGCGAACCAAGTTATTTGGTCAAAAAAGGAAGTACAATTAGAATAGATTGGAAAGCGAAAACACCAAATCAATATGCAATGTATTTTAAATGTACGAGCAAATTAATACCTACTTTTAAAGCTGTTTTTGGAGAGATTTTCAAATACGAAAATAATCGGGCGATTTTATTTGATTTAGAAGATGAAATTCCAGAAAAGGAACTCAAAGAATGTATTCGTTTAGCATTGCAATATCATAGCTTGAAAACTTTACCGAATTTGGGTTTGTAAATTATTAGTGCCAAGACAAAATGATTGAAAACAGTATAAATATACTGAATCAAATACTAATTTATCTTAGCACTAAAAGAATAAAAAATTTGACTACTTCTATAAACCACACCAATTTATAGTTTCTCGAAAAGTCTGCAAATCAATTTCATGTGCCAACCATTGTGCGACAATCACTCGAATATTTGATTTATTTTCAAAAAAAGTTAAACTACTTTTTGGAGCAACTTTTTCATCATTCTTCCCTATTACAACCCAAGAATGAAGTTCATTATTTTCCGCTATTTTATATCCTGTATCTTGTTCAATTGCTCTCAATCCTACCGCAGGATTAAATAACAATTGTGGAATATTTAATTCTTGACCTAACCAATAACCGATATATCCACCTGCAGAACTACCAACTATAAAATCAACTTGATTATCAATTGCATGTTTTTTCAAAATTTCAAAAGTCTTTGGCTCATTTTCATAATCTAAATGTAAAGCAAAAACCTCATGCCCTTTTTCTTTTAAATAATCCAATCTTTCAGGATGCGGAAAACTATTTAAACCGTGTATATATAATACTTTCATTTTTTTTAATTCAGATTCAGAAATAGATAATTTCTTACTTCTCTAAAAAACTATTTTTATTAAAACTAAATATCCAACTGACTAATCATCTCTAAATAAGTCTGTGTCAATGTAGCAATATTAGTAAAATCCAAAATTTCGACTGCAGGATTCAAGTTTTCGTATTGTTTTTTATACCGTTTCGCAATGGCATTAATTTCATTTTTGATTGCTGATTTATTAAACACTTGAAGTTTATCTTGGTATAAATCTGAAAAGCCTAAGGCTTCAAAATAATCTGAATTTGTAATCTTATAAAACAAGTGTAAATATTCCTTGTCAGGTAATGGAACCGCATAATTAAACAAACAATATCCTACAACATAACTCGCTGTATTCAATGCAATATCATTTCTACCATGCTTAATATACCATTCTATATTCGGCATTTCTCCATCAATAAAACCTCGAACTCTATCATGATGAACTGGCATTGTTACGCCAAAAGTAGAAGTCGTTTGATAAAATTCTTTCAATGTATCCGATTTAGGACGACTCAAAATCATTTCATATTCTTCTTCTAACAATTCACATTTTTTGGAAATCGTCAATTCATCGTGAGCAAAATAAACTCGATTTATTCGCTCTAAAACTTCCATTACATAACCTTCTGGGCGAATTAAATAATCTAATTTATAACACAAACTCATCAAACAATACGCTCGATTTATGCCTGGAACATTTCCTTTCATTGCACGAACTTCTGTCAACGTTTTTTCGATATAATGAATTAAAAAAGCATATTTTATATCTTTTTCTTTCTCCGTCAATTCCTTGATATGACCAGTATCTACAGATTTTAGACATTTGAACTCATCTAATAATAAATCATCTAATTTATCCGCACTTGTTGCCACTTCTTTGAGTGCATCGTATAGTTTGTAAGGCGAACCATCTAAAACATAAGTATTGAATTTCATGATAATTCCATTATTATCATCCAAAGCAAAGCGACCGTATTTCAAAGAATAATTGCGTTCCATCAATCGCTTCATGAAATCAACTTCAAGTCGTTCCGCAATCGCAACTTTAGTTTCGACTTCTACCCTTTCGTCATCCGCAATTCCAATTACTTTTTTAGAACCTTGCAACAGTTCAAACTCCAATCCCTTTTCCGTTTCCCAATACTTTACATTATCCACCTCATTATCCTTCAAAAACTCAAAAAAGTTTTGATAAGCTTCCAAATAATCCCCGTTTTCAAAAGCAATCATACTTTTATCAAAAGCTGTTTGTTGCCTCGTATTTCTATAAGCATCGCTATATCTTCCAAAATTTATTTTTGGTTCTGTTGCTGATTTTCCTTTTAACAATTTATCAAAAAAGCCCATATTTTCTGGTTGCTGGTTTCTGGATACTTGTTGCTGGTTGTTATCGTTTTCTTTGGATACTATTTCCAAAAATTCAATCTTCCTTCAACTTTTTAATTTAATTCCTTCGTTAGTTTTCAAAGAAACGGATTTATTTTGAGTTTGTTTGAAAATATTTTTTGAAAATAATCCTACCTTCATTTAAAATGAAGGTATAAGGCTTTCTCATAAAAAATTAGACAAGCTAATTTTAATTTTTTCAGACAAGATTTACAGGATAAACAGGATA
>CAZEOC010000408.1:0-668 GCA_964513525.1 uncultured Saprospiraceae bacterium
CCTGGTGCTCCATCTTGATTTTGAATCAATACACCTGGTAATTTACCTGCTAAAGCTTCATCTACACGACTTGCTTGAACACCTGCAATTTCAGCGCCTCCTACTGATGCAATTGCACCTGTACTATGTGATTTCTTACGTGTACCGTAACCAATTACTACAACCTCTCCTAATAACTCAGCATCTTCTAAAAGAGTTACATCAAGTGTTTTTTGGTCAGTGATAGTGATTGATTGAGTTCCATATCCTAAATAAGAAAACTCTACTACATCTCCACTACTAACTTTTAATTGGTAACGTCCATCAATATCCGTTACTACTCCATTTGTACTATTGGCTACAATTACATTAACACCAATAAGCGGACTGCTATCAGTTCCCGATACAACACCGGATAAAGAATAACTGCCTTGTGCAAATAATGATACATTAAATAGTATCATCATCAAAATTAGTTTGATTTTTAAATTCATTTGATTTTAATTTAGCTTAGTTTAGATTGGTTGACCAATCTAAATCATTAATGATTTACTTTATATATTTCATGTTAAATTAACATAATTTATACCTTAAGAAGGGATTGGTTGACCAAAAAATTGGTCAACCAGTTCTGATAAGCAAAGATAGGGGAATAAATTTATTGACCAAATATTTATTCATTTTTTGTT
>CAZEOC010000408.1:678-3890 GCA_964513525.1 uncultured Saprospiraceae bacterium
AGAATATTTGTTATATATCTACAATAATTTCATAATTTACGTAAACTTTATAGGAATGAAATGATAACTGATTTTCATCAAAACAACTCTGAAGCTAGATATACAGTTATTTTCATAACTTCTTATATCTAAAAAAATGTTTTATTTTAATGAATTCACCTAGTTCTTTATGAAAATTATTCAAGCATATATTAATTTATAAATAAATTATTTTGACTTACTTCTGATAAAGAATATGAGTTTCTAAATCTATTCTTTTATAAATAGTTAATAGGTCTTTTCATATATTTTCATATAAATTTTTTTTTCAAAAGAAACTATTCACCTTTCTTAATTACAAGACACATTAAAGATAGAACCTTTGCTATTACTTAGATTACACACTATTTATAAATAATCGATATTAATAAAAAGTTAATATATCATTATATCCTAATATTAGAATTCCAAGTATTAATTCAATTAAAAAGAAAGCTTAGTCAAAATATATTTCTACTTTCTTCAAATATTATAGCACAAATTTCACTCTACTTTATTTAATATTTTATACTTAGTTTAACTTCGTAAATTCTAATCAAGTAATTATATATAAGTTAAAGATTAAAAAAATAATAAAATCAATTCTTCCTGGAATTTTTTTATTTGGTTTTACCGTAGGTACAGGAAGCGTAACAGCTATGGCTAAGGCAGGTGCAGACTATGGAATGTCACTACTTTGGGCCGTATTTCTATCTTGTCTAATTACAGTTTTTCTACTCAATCAGTTTGGAAAATTTACAATCATTACGAAAGAGACAGCACTCGCTGCTATTAGAAAAAATATACATCCAATTATAGCACAATTCTTTTTAGTGGCTTTAACTGTGAATATTTGTGGTAGTGTCATTGGTGTCATTGGAATTGTATCTGATGTATGTTTTGAATGGTCGAAAGGTATAGTTGAAGGTGGTATATCAGCATTTTATTTTGCAGCATTTTTTGTTAGCATAGTTTACTTGATTTTTTTACAGGGAAATACGAAGGTTTTCGAGCAGATATTAGCCATAATTGTAAGTATTATGGCAATTTGTTTTTTAATTAATTTTATAATGCTTGCTCCTCCTATTAATGTTTTAGCAAAAGGAATGATACCAAATATTCCTGATACTGGTGAAGACAAAAATGCATTTTTAGTTACTGCTTCCATGGTTGGCACAACCGTTTTTTCAGGCTTGTTTACACTACGAACAACCTTAGTCAAAGAAGCTAATTGGACAATAGAAGATTTAAATACACAACGAAAAGATGCTTTTTTTCAGGATTATTAATTTTTTTGGTAAGTGCTTCTATAATGGCAGCAGCAGCTGGAACACTACATATTCAAGGCATCACCTTAAATAATGTATCTGAACTAATAACTTTATTAGAACCTTTTGCTGGCAAATTAGGTGTTATTATTTTTACATTAGGATTAGTTGCATCAGGAATTTCTTCTCAATTTCCAAATGTAGCTCTACTTCCTTGGTTATTAGATGATTATTATGAAAGAGAAACAAATATGAAAAGGCGCAATTATCGAATATATGCCTTAGGTATTTCTCTACTTGGCTTGGTAGTTCCTATTTTTCATGCAAAACCAATTATCATTATGATTGCTTCTCAAGCCTTTGGAGCCTTATTATTACCAATAACTGTAAGTTGTATTCTTATTTTAGGGAATAAATCATCTTTAATGAAAACACATAAATTTAATATATTTATTAACGTTATGCTTAGTGGAATTTTAATCTTTTCCATCATCATGAGTTATATGAGTATTACGGGGATTATAAGTATTTTACAAGAATACTTATAATAATACAAATGGAGAATTGAAAAGTATAAATTTTCAATTCTCCATTTGTAATTATTTATTCTATATTTCTTAAAATTCCTAATTCTAAACCTCTCAACTCCGCTAAACCTCTTAATCGTCCAATAGTAGAATAGCCTGGGTTTGATTGTTTAGTCAAATCATCAATCATTTTATGTCCATGATCTGGTCGCATAGGTATAGCCGAATTTCGTACTTGTTGTATTCTTACTAATTCTTTCATCACCATATACATATCCACATCTCCTTCTAAATGATTTGCTTCATAAAAACTTTCTAAGTTATCTCTTTTAGTTGACCGTAAATGAATAAAATTAATCCGTTCCCCAAAATCCCGAATCATTTGTGGTAAATCATTATTCTCACTTACACCAAACGAACCTGTGCAAAAACACAAGCCGTTATATTTAGAATTAATTGCATTCATTATTATTTCAACGTCTTTTGCACGACTCACTACCCTTGGCAATCCAAATAAAGAAAAAGGTGGATCATCTGGATGAATTGCTAACTTAACATTAGACGCCTCAGCAGTTGGAATAATTTTCTTTAAAAAATAAATTAAGTTAGATTGTAATTGCTTTTCATCAATATCTTCATAACTATCCAAGATAAATTGAAAATCGTTTAAATTAGCTACACTTTCAGTCATTCCGCCAGGTAATCCGCCTAATATATTCTGAGTAACTTTCATAATTTCAGTAGTACTCATTTTATCGAAATTCGCCTTAGCAATAGCTTTTTCTTCAGAAGTATATTCCTCTTCCGCTCCTTTTCTTTTTAATATAAATAAGTCAAACGCAGTAAAAATTGATTTTTCAAAACGTAATCCCGTTGAACCATCTGGCATCAAATAGTCAAGATCAGTTCTCGTCCAATCAACAACAGGCATAAAATTATACGTTACAATTGGTATATTACACTCTCCTAAATTTTGAATACTTCGCTTATAATTTTCGATATATTTTTCAAAATTTCCAGATTGTCTTTTAATATCTTCATGAACTGGAATACTTTCAACAACAGACCATATTAAACCAGCCTCTTCAATAATTTTTTTACGATTTTGAATTTCCTCTACTGTCCAAACTTCTCCATTAGGAATATGATGTAAAGCATTTACAATACCTAATGCACCTGTTTGCTTAATATCTTCTAAGCTAATTGGATCTTTTGGGCCAAACCATCTCCATGTTTGTTGTAATTTCTTCATTATATATATTATTGAAAGTATAATTCGGGTTTTATAAATACAAATATTGCTATAATTTTTTAAGACTCTTTAAGGATTAGTCGTTATATCTGGTCATCAAAGACTTATTAAGCTTTAGGTTATATATTTATATATAAGTGTAAACAA
>CAZEOC010000409.1:0-3884 GCA_964513525.1 uncultured Saprospiraceae bacterium
GAGTACAGACAAGATAAATTAAAATGAATCTGAGGGTCAATTGACTTTATCCTCAATGACTTTTGATACGATTTAATTGCACCTTTAAAGTCATACTCTCTATATTGCTGTGTACCAACATTTCTAAACGGATTCGAAATTACACGCCTTCCCTCTCGTGACGGTGTTGCTCTTTTCGGGCGTTGTTTTTCGTAGGTATAATCTCTATGACTTTGCTGATTAACATTCGTTCCTTTGCCATTTGTATTAATATTGATATTCACATTATGATTTCCTCCATTATACAAATGTGGATTATATTTATAGTTGAAATCCTCATCTTCCATAGTCAAAAAGATAATTGCATCAATAAAAGCAATTAAGAAAGGAATACCAGTCCAAAAGAAAACTGCATATAAAATCCCTTTTCCAACTTGTCCTAAATAGAAGCGATGTACTCCAAAACCTCCTGCAAAAAATGCCAAAACTCCAGCCGCAATTTTACTTTTCATATATATCGTTCGTTATTTTAATTGTTCTATTTATAAAAATGATGATTTCATCATTAATACGCAAACAATAACGTAAAAAAATGAAGTTTGAATTTTAGTTTTAGATGATTTATGATAAAACTTCGATGAAACAAGAGAAATAATGAAATATGCTATAAGCTTATTTTGGTATAATAGTTACCAAAACACCAATTTAGTATCTCGCTGGATATTCTACAAAGTTTCGAGGAGTTTCATATAATCGTACTGCTACATCGTATTTATCTGCTAATTTATCCGTTAAAATCTGCCAGATTACAATACAAATGTTTTCCGCTGTTGGATTTAGATTTTTAAATTCTTCTGTATCTAAGTTTAAATTTTTATGGTCAAACTTCTTCTCAATATCATTTTTAATAATGTCTTTGACAATTTTTAAATCAATCAAATAACCCGTTTCTTCATCTATTTCGCCCGAAATACAAACTTCTATTTCGTAATTATGACCATGATAATTGTCATTATTACATAAACCAAAAACTGCCTTGTTTTTTTCTACTGACCAATTCGGATTATTTAAACGATGTGCAGCATTAAAATGCGCTTTTCTGAATACTGAAATTCTCATTTATTATATAATTTTCTTTTCCAAACAAAGCCAATATCATAAGGTTTAATAAACTACTATTTTAGAAGTCTGATTTTTTATCGTTAGATAATAAATACCTTTTGGCAGATGGCTTATATTAAGCTTTTCTAACTTATTTTTAATAAAAAAAGTACGTTGAATTTGTCCATTTTGATTATATAAATTTCCTATGATTATCTCATTATCATTAAATAATTCGACTGTATTTATTTTTATATTAATAAAATCGGCTGTTGGATTTGGAAAGATTTTAATATCAATATTCTTATCTAATAATTGATTAAACGTATTAACTGGCGGTAATTCAATACCGACCAAAAAAACATCTGTAAATCCATTAGAAACGGGCGAAGTCGTTGCCATTGGTAAATTTATCGAACCTTGGAAAGTTCCTGCTAACGCAATTTCAGAATTTGGTGTATCATAATAAGTGGAAACGAAAGCAGAAGAACTTGGCAGAGCACTTCCGTATGAAATTACCATTGGCTGGACTTGTGGCGAACTATCAGTTGTCCGAATGAGTAGATTTTGAAGATTTCCAACACTTGTCGAAATATTGATGTTATCAATAACCGTATTATTTCTAAAATATCCAGAAAGATAAATATCTTCAATATTAATGGTAAGATTATCTAAAACTTCGTTTTCGCTGCCGCCAAATTGTTTTTGTGAGAGTACGTTTCCATCAGAATCAAGCGATGCTAAAAAAATATCAGAATCGAAATTATTCGTTTGAACACTATTTTGGTCAAGGTTTAATAAACCAATGAAAGTTCCTGCCATAATCACTTTTCCAAAAATTCCCATTTCTATCTTCGGATTAGTATTATTAAAAATTCCACCAAATCGTTTTCCTAATTGCAAATTACCATTAGCATCATATTTTGCAAAAAATATATCAAAATCTTGTGCCGCCGCATATAAAGTATCATTCCCAAAAATGACTCGACCATCAAACTGTCCTGTAATATAAACTTCACCAATTCCATTAATAGCGACACTTGTCGCAATAGTTTGCAACTGATAACCAGCACTTTTCGCCCAAATATGATTGCCATTTTTATCATATTTAGCAATGAAAGCATCACTTGTTCCAACTGCCGTTAATGTATCATTTGGGAAGTATAGATTATTAGAAAAAGTACCTGTAATATAATAATTACCTTGCAAGTCAATCTTTCCTTCGGCTATATCTTTCAAGCCATTCCCGAGTATTTTTTCAACCCAAATAGCCTGACCTGAAGTATCATATTGAGCAATAAATAAAGCATTTCCAGTAGCAGAAAGGGCAAAACTATCAAAAGTTGCATTATCCCAAAAAGTACCTGAAAAATATAAAATAGAATCTTCAAATAGTTGTAAACCAGTTACTTTATCTCTATCGTTACTTCCTGCACTTTTCGCCCAGCTGATACTACCATTTGCATTCTTCTTACTAATAAAAACATCTGCTATTCCGTTACTAATCAATGTTTTATCACCAATATTAAAATCATTCCCATAAGTACCAATTATGAAAACATCTTGCTGCGTATTGGTTACTAATCCACCGATTTGTTCTATATCAGAAGAACCAAAGGTTTGAGTAAATAAAGTCGTTTGAGCTGGTAATATGTTTATGCTAAAAATAAATATGCCAATCAGTCTAATTTTTTTTAAACAATTCATACCGTTTTTTTTTAGATTTAGAAACAGAATCAAAATCAGAAAACCTACTTTTGCAATAAGAAAAATAACTTCATCAAATTCAAATGTAAAGAAAGTCATCTGAATCTGATTTTGTATCTAATTAACAAACGTTTATAAAAAGTAGAATGTTAAAAATATTAAAAATTTTAGGAATAATCGCAGGGATTTTAATCGCAGGGATATTAGTAGTTTTTGCTTTTTTGAATGAAAAATTGCCAGAAGGTGAAACGGGCGAAAAAGCAGAACTTTTGACAGATAAAATGTTTGCTGCTGTTGATAAAACAGCTTGGGATACAACGAAGTTTGTACAATGGAGTTTTAGAGATGCGCATGATTTCTTATGGGATAAAGAACGAAATTGGGTCAATGTAAAATGGGAGGATAATGAAGTTTTCTTGAATTTGAATGAAATTACTGGTGTGGCATACGCAAATGGTGAATTATTGGAAGGAGAGAAAAAAGATAAACTGATTCAGCAAGCTTGGGGATTTTTTGCCAATGATTCATTTTGGCTAAATGCACCTGTCAAGGCAAGAGATAAAGGAACAGAGAGACGGTATGTAAAAATGGAAGATGGAACAGAAGCTTTGTTGATTACTTATGCTTCTGGAGGTGTAACACCTGGCGATTCTTACTTATGGATTTTGGATGACGACGGCTTACCAAAAGCTTGGAAAATGTGGGTAAAAATAATACCAATTGGAGGCGTTTATACTACTTTTGAAGATTGGACAAGTCTGGAAACTGGCGTTAAAGTCGCACAAAATCATATGATATTTAATAAAGCAAATGTGCCAATTTCAAAATTGAAAGCTGGACAATCATTAAATGATTTTGAGCAGGAAGATTACTTTTTTGATGTATTGAAATAGTACGAAACACCTTTTTGAAAAAACATTTTAGTGCGAAGCTTCAGCTTCGCACTAACTTTACCCAAAAATCTGATAAACCGCCAAACTACTCAAATAAGCCATTGCACTCATAAATAAAAATTGAATAGTTGGCCATTTCCAAGAATTGGTTTCTCGTTTTACCACCGCCAAAGTACTCATACATTGCATCGCAAAAACGTAGAA
>CAZEOC010000410.1:0-3864 GCA_964513525.1 uncultured Saprospiraceae bacterium
CATTAATAATCCGCCAGCACTTCCGCCAGCAATCGCTAACTTATCTGAATTTGTATATTTTGCGGCGATTAAATGTTCTGCACAATTAATAAAATCAGTAAATGTATTTTTCTTGTTTAAGAATTTTCCATCTTCATACCATTTTCTACCCATTTCACTTCCGCCACGAATATGCGCAATAGCAAAGACAAAACCTCTATCCAATAAACTTACTCGAATCGTAGAAAAATATGGATCCATACTTGAGCCATAAGAACCGTAAGCATACAAATAACAAAGATTAGAACCATCTAATTTTGTCCCTTTTTTATAAGCGATAGAAATTGGAATTTTTGTGCCATCGTTTGCTGTTGCCCAAACTCTTTCCATTTCATAATCTGACTTATCGTAGCCACCTTTTACTTCATATACCTTTTGAGTAGTTAAGGTTTTATCATTCAAATTATAATCAAAGACCGTTCGAGGAGTAATCATTGAAGAATAAGTAAATCGAATCGTATCTGTTTTGAATTCAGGATTTGAAGCTTCCCAATATGTATAAACTGATTCTGGAAAAGTAACTTCATGAGAAGTATTATCTCGTAAATCTGTTACTAATATATTTTTAAAACCGTTTTTACGACCGTAAATAATCAAATGATTTTCAAATGCTTCAAGATTACTTAATAATACATTGTCATCATGTGCTAAAACTTCTTTCCAGTTTTCCTTACTCGGTTTGTGAATACTGGTTTTCATTAATTTAAAATTCAACGCATTTTCATTGGTTAAAATATAAAAATCTTCACCATGATTTATCAATGAATATTCTACACCTTGTTCTCGAGGCTGAATTACTTGAAATTCATCATTTGGATTATCAGCAGACATAAAGTGCATTTCAGTAGTGATTTTACTACCTAAATACACATAAATTATCTTATCGTTTTTACTCTTGAAAGGATATAAAAAGTAAGCAACATCTGGTTCTTCAAAAACTAATTTGTTCTCTGTGTTTCCTAAATCGTGTCTAAATAATTTAGAAGGACGATGTGTTTCATCTAATGTGGTATAATAGAAAGTACTATTATTATTCGCCCAAACGATGCTTCCTGCAGTTTGCTCGATTTTATCACTTAATAATTCACCAGTTTCTAAATTTTTGATATAAATATCATACTTTTCAGAACCATCAAAATCAGCTGCATAAGCTAATAAATTATGATTCGTGCTTATCTCAAATTCGCCGATATTACAGTATTTCTTACCTTCTGCTAATATATTTTCATCTAAAAGGATTTCTTCTTCTGCTTCTAAACTTCCTTTTTTACGACAATGAATAGCGTAATTTTTTCCTTTTTCATTACGAGAATAATAATAATATGCACCGCTTTTTACAGGAACAGAACTATCATCTTCATTAATACGACCAATCATTTCGTCGTATAATTCTGTTTGTAAAGGTTTTAAATGTTCGGTCTTCTTATCCGTATAATCATTTTCAGCATTTAAATATGCCAAAACTTCTTCGTTTTCTTTTTCACGAAGCCAATAATAATCATCTGTGTAT
The DNA here is from genome assembly GCA_964513525.1 of uncultured Saprospiraceae bacterium. Taxonomy (GTDB): domain Bacteria; phylum Bacteroidota; class Bacteroidia; order Chitinophagales; family Saprospiraceae; genus CAWVWD01. The sequence continues at coordinate 1,550 of CAZEOC010000410.1, forward strand.
ACGCTATCATGAACGGTGAATTGTCGTTCTATTTTTTTAGCCTTTGGTGGTAATATCATAATTTGTAATTGCTCGATTATAAAGTCGAGATTAAGTTATTAAAAATCAAAAATACAAGAAAGTATTTGATTTAACCATTAAAATAATAATTTGAATGTGATAACGATTTTTGGATTTGGAAAGTTTTGTAGATAATGGGAATTTGGGTATAACTCATAAGTTGAACCGTAGAATATCGAATTACGAAGTTTGACTTACTTTACCATGAAATATTTCATCTGATAATATTCGTGAAAATCTCGTAACTCGATATTCTATGTTTCAATTATTTTATTCAATCAATTTAAATAGTTTCGCTGGGTCAATCAGCTGTCCATCTCGTCTCACTTCAATGTGAACATGATCTATCATAGCTGGAGAATATTTTCGAGATATATCTTGTGCTACGCCAACAATATCCCCTGGAAAAACATAATCACCCATAACAAAAGGTCGAGTGTAAAACATTTTAACTTCGTAACCACGATAATCTCCAACACCTAAAATAACTAAACCTTCCCATTGACCATTTCCACGAGTTGTACCATAAGGATAAGCTTTTCTGAAAATAACACCTTCGATTGGACTGTAAACGGCACTTCCTGATGTGACAACTATATCTAAACCATTGTGTGTTCTTCGACCTCTTGATGCACCAAAAAAACCATCACCACGAGAATCATTTCTCATTTTTTGATAAGGAGAAACTATTGGATAAAAAGTAGGATGTGGATAAGGCAATGCCCTATCTTGTAGTTGATAATTACGAACGAGTTTTGTTTGCAAGTTTTCACTAATTACAGAAGCTTCTAATTTAGCTAAAGGTTCAATCTCTAATATTTCATTAGAACCAATTGAATCTTCTGTAATTACTTTTAAACTTGTACAACTTGATAATAAAAACACAAGCAAGGCAGAATAAATTAGTTTATCTATCACTTTTAATTACCATTTATAATTTGTTAATAAGTTGCTGTAATACTATAAAATTTGGGTATTTGAATATCTATTGTAACCTACTATTTACAAAGTTCTTAAATACGGAATTTTTTATTAGAAGACAAAATAATAATAGAAATAAAATTGTAGAATTTATGTCATTAGATATTGATTGTAAGAATTACTTTTTTTTAAAAGGAAATGACTTTTATTTTACTTTATGTTGCGCGTAAAATTTTTTTAGGTTTAAATGCAAAATCACAATTTTAAATATGTTTTTTTACGAAATTTCATTGTAAAATATTTTAATCAATAATTTAATAATTTAACATCTTGTGAAAAAATAGTGAAGTCAAACCGAAGTTTTTGTTAAATAATTAGAATTAAATAGTTTTGTGAAGATTTTGGAAATTTAAGGTTTAAATAATGTTAATCTTTTCAAATTTGTAGTGTCCTAAATTATTATTTGAATTCAGTTTATTTAGCAATTATTTACTTAAAAAAAACTAATTAATAAATTGAAATCATAACAATATTAATGGTTGGGATTATTTTTGAATAATTTCATAATCATTAAAAAAATTGTTTTTCAATATTCTAAAACTTGTAAATACAACTAAGACAATGGTAAGGTCTAAATTACAGTACATTTGGTTAGATGGTTCAGAACCTGCACAGCAGATGCGTGCGAAAACTCGTGTAGAAAATGATTTTTCTGGTAAATTAGAAGATTGTCCAATGTGGTCATTCGACGGAAGTTCTACGAATCAAGCATCTGGTGGTTCTTCAGATTGTTTATTAAAGCCTGTATTCATTTGTCCTGATCCAGGACGTATCAACGCATTTTTAGTAATGTGTGAAGTTTTAAGTGCAGACGGTACACCACATGCAACAAACGGACGTGCGACAATCAATGATGATGATAATGATTTCTGGTTTGGTTTCGAGCAAGAATATTTCTTATGGAACGATGAAACTAATCTTCCTTTAGGTTTCCCTGCTGGCGGATATCCTGCTCCACAAGGACCTTATTACTGTTCAGTTGGTGCAAAGAACGCTTACGGACGTGAAATCGTTGAAGAGCATTTAGATTTATGTATTGATGCTGGTTTAAACATTGAAGGTATCAACGCTGAGGTTGCTGCTGGACAATGGGAATTCCAAATTTTTGCAAAAGGTGCTAAAGCAGCTGGTGATCAGATTTGGGTTGCTCGTTTCTTATTAGACAGAACTGCTGAGAAATATGGTGTTTCTATCAACTACCACTGTAAGCCATTAGGTGCAACAGATTGGAATGGTTCAGGTATGCACGCTAACTTCTCTAATGAAGTATTGAG
>CAZEOC010000411.1:0-3862 GCA_964513525.1 uncultured Saprospiraceae bacterium
ATCTACGATATTTCCGAAGGGATAAAAATCTGGGTCTCCAGTATTATTTGGACAATCATTAGGATCTGGACAACCATTATCTAAGTTACCACAAGCTCCTTCTAAATCTGTAAATGGACCCCAAAGCACGAAATCTACGTCTAGACCGTTACCATTCTCATCTACTTGAGAAATTTCAATTTCAATTAAACCAGGCTCTCCAATTTGAATAATATTCCAAGTTGGGTTTGGTGCAGAACTTAGACATGCAATGTCTGTAGGATCTGGAATACCAATAATATTAGCTGTTGTTAAAGCACCACCTTCTTCTGCACAGAAATTCTCTGCATTTTCACAAATAATATTTGTAGGTGCTTCTTTAATACATAAATCAAATGTTGTTGTTTCTGGATTATTTCCTCCAGAAAATACTCTAATGTAATATGTGTTACCTACAACTAATTGTGGTGTAACACTTGCTGCACCATCAGTACATTCTAACTCTACAAGATTATCACAATCGCCTTCATATAGTGCATGATCTGTATTAAATCCGCCACCATTAATATTTATAAGTGAAATTAATTGCACTTCATTTAAGGCTGTAAATTGAAACCATACATCATCATCTGGATTACCAGCACAACTACCACTTGGCACACCAGAATCGGTCGCTTCTAATAGTGTACCAGGTGTAATAATAGAACAACTATCATCTGCATTAACACCTGCTGATAAAGCATTACAGGGATTGTCATTTGCAGGTGGACACGCTAATAATTGTATAGGGTCACTGTTTATTACACAGTTTACATCTTGATCATTACTTACTGTTACTACTACATCTACTAAAAATGGGAATGGACCTATTTGATAGATTCCTGTAGCTGTTACGGTCTCTGTTGATGCATCTATATTATTAGATATTGTTAGTGATGTTGCATCTCCTAAACTTGTAATATTCACATCTACTAAAAACTGATCGCCATTATCACAATCATCTACTACTTGATATGTAGCTGTTGGATTTATACATGTTGCACAAGCTACTGTATAATCTATACCATCTGAACAACAGAAACTTCCTGAATCACAACTTACTGAACCATCTGATAAAACTTGAAATGAAATTGTATCTCCTGTAGATTGGAATGTTAATCCTGAAATATCACCATCATTTCCTTCGTCATTATATAACTCTGTTCCATCTGTGTCATACACCACTAAGAAATCAAATGGTGCGCCTTCTACTTCTCCTGCTATAAATGATAAGTTTAATGGCGAACCATCTAAACTTGTATAGGTAAATATATCTGAATCTCCATTTCCATAACATATTGAAGCTGCCAATGGGCCTGCTCCACAATCTATATCAAAGTTGGTTTGAATTGTTGTTGTGAAGTTTGTTGGGCCTGTCCATACACTAAACGTTCCTGATCCACAATCTGCTCGTACCCAAACTTCATATGCCATCTCAAAATCTAATCCTGAAACACTTGCTGATGGTACAGTTGTCGTTGTTCCTGGTCCTGTTGGTTCTCCTGTACCTGCTGGTACTACAAAATACTCCCATGATGTTTCGCCATTATTGGCTGTCCAACTTATATCTGCAGTAGTTCCTGTTATATTTGCTACTGTTATTCCACTTGGTGGTATACAAAAGTTCCCACAAGATTCTACTCGTACAAAATCTATGGCTATATCTCCTTCAAAACCTGTTCCTGCACCTCCATAACTAAACTCTATATAAATTACTTGACCTAAGTAAGCATCTAAATTTGCACCTACTGGCACCCAAGCATCATCATCTGCTAATTGCAAATCTCCAACCCATGTAAAGACTGGTGTAAATGGTCCTGTAGCACTATTAGATACGCCTACATTTAATGTTCCCATATCTTCTCCAAATGCATGAAAAAAGAATGATAACTCTGCACCATCTATAGCGGTTGTTAAATCTATAGCCGGTGTTATTGCAGATGCTATATCTGTAGCACTACCTGATGCTTCATATTCTAAATGGTTTCCTGTACCTCCATCATAGGCGTTGGCTGGTCCTGTACCAAATGAGTTTGCGCCTGCTGCTGTAATATCCCAATTACCATCTGTTCCTGCAAAACCTGTTCCCGTCCATCCTGCTGGTGGATCTTGATCAAAATTCTCTGTATATATATATGATGATGTACCTGCTACACACGTTACACCTACTGGTGCTGGTGGTGGCACATTTAATGTCGTAAAATTAACAGGTCCTACCCAATTACTAAAGCCATCTACTCCACAGTTTGATCGTACATAAACTTCATAGGCAGTACTTGGTGTTAGCATAGAAACACTATACGGATCACTAACGTTAGTTGCTACTCCAGGTCCTGTTGGAAAACCAGTGCCTGCATCTTGGATAACAATTTCCCAATCCATCTCTGCACCTCCTGCTAACCAATTTATATCTGCTGAATTTTCTGTTACTGCTGAAATTGTAATACCAAATGGCTCTGGACAATTCACATCAAATATAGAAACAGTATCAAAGGCAACACCTTCATCTTGTACTGAACCATCAGAACCAAATGCAATTCTTAAAATAACATTTGATTGTCCTCCTAATCCATTCAATGCATGTCTTGCAATGACCCATCCATTTGATCCATTATTTGTAGATACTCTACCAGTCCAACCTTCTTGTTGTCCTCCTGGATTACCAGTAATACTATTATCATTGAACCAGTTATTTGGATCTCCACTTGCACCAACGTTTTCCCACGTGGTACCTCCATCTATTGAAGATTGTAATACCATACCATCCCAACTAAACTCTGAGTTGTACCATACACTTAGTTCTATTGATGGCGCACTAAGAGATGTAAAATCAAACACGGGACTTAATACATTCCCAGTTTCATTAGCGCTATAAGTACCCGTAAGATTTGTAACCCAAGCATTTGTACCAGAATCTGCACTATTAATAACTGTTGCTGCAGGAGCACCTAATGCCCAACTTCCAGGACTCGCCCCATCTACAACCCAATTACCGTCTCCAGCTTCAAAGTCTTCTAGGTAAGGGTACGTTGTAATTTGTGCAGAGGCACACCAAATTGACAAAATAAAAAGTAAGGGTAACGATAGTAAAATTTTTTTCATATCAACAAATGCTAAATCAATTTAAATAACTGATAATTAATATTTTAAAATGGTCTTTGAGGCAGAACTTAAAAACACTTAATTATTATGTCTTGTAGGAAAGACCTATATAAGTAACCGAAGATAAAAAAAATGCCAGTTAACATACTGTTAACAGTGCTATAATAGATAAAGCGCAGTTTTTATCGACAAAAAGAAAAAGGCTTTAAGAACTCGGTTTTTCATTGACATTTAACTGCACATAAACAGGGAAATGATCGCTATAACCTCCTTTGTATTTTTTACCCACATAGGTTCTAAATGGTTGACCCTTAAATTTCCCTTTATATTGAGTCAAAAACTTTTCATCAAAAATATCGGCTTGGTCAAATCTCAATTTATCTTTTCTATATTCGAAAAAGTTTGTAGAAAATAATATTTGATCAAAAAGATTCCATTGGAACTTATGATTCAAACTACCTCGACTGTACGATAGCAGCGTTTCCATTGGGTTAAACAAATCTCCATTTTTTGATAGAAGTTTTAAACTTTCATCACTCGGATTGTCATTAAAATCTCCCATGACCAATATTTTTGCTAGAGGATCTTCAGCTCGAATTGAATCGATAATTTCAACAACTTTTTGAGCTGCTTTTAGTCGTTTAGGTAGAGACAATTCAACCCCTTCTCTTCGCGATGGCCAGTGATTGACAATACAGTGTATTTTTTCAGAATGCAAAACACCAGAGACCAACAAAATATC
>CAZEOC010000412.1:0-3856 GCA_964513525.1 uncultured Saprospiraceae bacterium
ACCATTATATTGAGCAACTTCCTCACCTAATAATAATACATTTTCGTCACGACGCATTTCTTCTGTCATTGCCTCACGAAGGGCATCACGTAATGCTATTTCTCTTGCCATCTTGTTGGATATAATATTTTTAATGACGAATTTTCATTCATCAATTTTAAAATCTTTAAAAAATAACCAATTCATAATAATTACTAAATCATATAACAAATATCATATTATTAAAATATGCGAAAATTCGCTACTATTTTTTATGTAATTCTTAAAAATTATGCTGCAAATTTATGGTATAAACAATGAATAAACAAAAGGTCAATAAAAAAACTTTTTCAAATTTGTTAAAACTCAACTAATAAGCGGAAATATTTATTCAGAATAAATCAATTGGATTCGTCTTAACCAATTATTGGCTCAATTCTAATAATTTCAAAACTGTTTTCCAATTCCTTGTACTTGCTCGAACGCCTAATTTCTTCTCAAAAAAGTTATTTGTCAATTTAGATTTGTGATATTTCCCTTTTACAGATAAGAAAACGAATTTATCATGAATTTTAAATTCATCTGGTTCATGATTTATTTGATTAATAATGTCAATATTCTCTTTAGTTGGATTTTCCTTCAAAAAGGTTAAATGTAATTCCTTAATGTCAACTCCTTCTACTTTTGAAAAATCATTATTTTGAACGGCATTATATAAGTCTTTGTGATTAGTAACAATAACAGGAACGTCAAATCCATATTTCTCCTTAATTGCAACTTCGATTTTATCAGCTATTTCTATTTCATTAATATTATCAATTGTATCAAAAAATACATTTCCACTTTGGATATAAGTAGAACAATTTTGGAAACCTAAATCTTTAATCATTAACTTCAAATCAGCCATTAAAATTTTTCGTTTTCCACCTACATTTATTCCTCTCAGAATTGCTATTTTCTTATTCATTTAATATTGCTTTTTAATAATGACAAATTTCCCCTTTTGAACTCTATACGTTTTATCATTAATATCTATCGTCTGCCCTTCTCTTAGTTTCATTAAAGTCGTCAAATCTTCTTCTATTGTATGTAAGGAACCTTTAGATTGTTTAACCAAATTCAAATATTGAGGATTCACATAATCTTCTACACCACATAAGATGACTCGAATTGGCTTATTAACTAATTGCATCATTCTCCAATCTCGCATCAAAGCACTATTATCAGCTATCAACACTAAGTCTTCACATTCTGGACATTGCCTCATACCTGTCAATAAAGCTTCCATATCGTTTTCTGGCCAATCACCGCCATCTCCATTTCTCATTGTTTGATATGCTAAAGCTTCTATTTCTTTGAAATTAGTTGCTGGAGCAGCGTATAAACCACCAGTTTTCCCCACTTTCTTCTTTTCATTTGCAATTTGATTACCATCATTAAAGAATAGAAAGTGTTTTGCTTTATCTTTTGATTCATTTAAACGAAACCATAGTAAAACTTGAGCTACATAAGGCGACATACTTCCTGTTAAATCTGCAACAATTAGCATTTTATTCCAATCGTTTCTTTCAAATACATTTAAGACGATTGAATCAGGAAATTCTTCATAAGGCTTCCCATTTAAGACATTTTCAATATAAGTAACTTCCTCATTTTCAACTTCCTTCTCCTCTCCTTCTACTTTCAGATTGAATACAAAGCCATGGAAAAGTTGTGCGGCTTCTTCTTTATTATTCCCAGTTGTCTGTTCAACGATATTCCATTGAATATTTTCAATATCAAATATCTCAGACATTTCTGTTTTTAGATTTTCTAATCTATATCGATTTAATTTTGGTTGATTGAAATCAGCAGAACGACGAAATTGAGTATAAATTAAATCGACACTTTTTAAGTCTTTTAAATCTTCTATTGATGGTAAATTACTTTCTATAATTTCGCTTTTCCCATAAGGCATTTTCACATAATAGTCAAATGCGCCAACTTCATAAACTGGTGAAAGTACAGGACGTAATTTCATAATTTCATCAATTGATTCTTGACTATATCCAATTTGACTCAATATTAATAAGCAAAATAAACTGAGTATATTTTTCATCTTTTTTTGTTCTAATCGTCGTTTTAGTGAATTCTAAAATTAACTATGAATTTATGAAGTTTAAAACTATTGAGAACGTCATATTATTAGTTTAACAATTCACTTGAATACTTATTCAACGCTTCAAAGCATAAAAGATACATTAACCCCAAATAAAAAAGCGGGTAAGAAAACCCGCTCTATTTTACTCATTATATGTATCTGGTAAATCATTTTCATACAATACAACGTCACCTGATTTTGCGATTGTTTGAAAATGTGTATTTCCTTCAAAAAAGTCTTTAGCAACAAAGATTTTATCTTTAGGGAAATTAGCATCAGCTAAAGCTTTCTGTAAAGGTGCTGTTTGTTTTTTACCAACCAAAATAATATAATCGGCATTTTTAGACGCATGAATTCCAAATTCATAATTTAATTGATATTCTTGTTCGCCCAATTCTACCATTCCAGGTGTAATTAAATATTTTGTATTTCCTTCTATTTGATTTAGAATTTCAACTGCTGCTTTTGACCCAACAGGGTTTGAATTGAAAGCATCATCAATTATCGTAATTCCATTTGCAGTAGATTTAATTTCTAAACGATGTTCCGCTGTTTTTAAAGTTCTCGCTAAACCTGAAATTTGTTGATGTTTCACGCCTAAATCATCCGCAACAGCGACAGCCGCAACCAAATTTAAAATATTTAATTCTCCTAAGAGTTTTGTTTCAATTTTTATCTTTTCTTGATTCGGTGTATTCACTAAAAATGAACTTCCTTTAGATGAAATTGATAAGTCTGACGCATAATAATCTGCATTCTCATCTTTAGCAGAATAAGTGAAGTTTCGTTTAGAGGTTTTTGAAGCACAATCTCTAACGATTTCATTATCATAATTAAAGAAAGCAACCCCATCATCAGCTAAAGTATCAATCAATTCATATTTTGTTTTACGAATGTTTTCAATACTTCCCATCGTTTCTAAATGCTGCGGTCCAATAGCGGTCAAAATTGCAATATCATGTTGTGCTAACTCGCCTAATTCTTTAATATCTCCAGCTTGTTTCGCACCCATTTCTGCAATAAAAATTTCATGAAAAGGTGTCAAATCTCGATTTGTAACCAAAGTTACGCCCATTGTAGTATTATAACTTCCAGGCGTCATTAGTGTATTATGATGATGCGAAATCAATTGATTAACAAAATACTTTGTAGAGGTTTTTCCGTAACTTCCAGTAATCCCAATCACTTTCAAACCATTCTTTTTATAATCATCAATTTTGCTTTTCGCTTGAGTTACAAAACCATTATTAATTTTCTTTTCAATCGGTTGATTGATAGTATTTGCAATTAAAACGATATAAAAACTTAAAAAACAAATTGCAACAGCTACTGAAATTACAACAATTAAGAAGTATGTTTTATTAATAAATATAAGTGTACATAATAAATCTAAAATTCCAAGTGCAAAAGTCGTTCTCATCAATCGCTTTACTCTATCCGTAATTGCCAAAGGTTTTTTCTCCTTTACTTTCGGACGCAATTGAATCAATAAAATGAATAAAGCGATTGTAATTATCGTAGCGGCTAATTCATTAATAAATAAACCAAACAGACCAAAAAGTGGTAAAATATCACTTGGATAAAATACTTTCGAACGATTTTGTCCCATCCATTTTAAATATCTTTCATTTCGATAACTATTTAATTGAAGCATTTGCAATGCTTTCATAGCTTTAAAATAGAAATAAGCAAAAGCTGTAATGATTATTAATATTGCGTAAATAATTGTCATATTAT
>CAZEOC010000413.1:0-3849 GCA_964513525.1 uncultured Saprospiraceae bacterium
TGAAGTATCTCTAACCGAAACGTCTTTCAACATCTTAGGTACGATTCTCCATTTAGAAAAATCATTGCGATTATTTTCTACAGAATATTGTAAACCTGCGCCGCCAGCTATATAAGCATAAGCTTCTTTAGACATACTTTTTTTAGCTTTATTCGCTAATTCTGCTGCATCTACAGGAATCTTTGATTTTGCTCCGCTAATACCTAAAGTATATATTTCTCTTTGTCTATTTGTACCCGAAAATTTATTCATTTGCTTCTTTTAATGCTAAAACTGCGAAAAGCCCAATTAGAACTATTAATAATATTAAACCAATATAAAAAATCATTGGAGATAAAACCCAAAACCATGACCAAGCAATTACTCCAGTTAATTTTAATACCGTAAAGACTGCTGTAGCCAATATAAAAAATAGCGTTATTGAACCAACTTTCCCAAATTTCTTCTTTTCTAATATTAAATCATCAGAATATTGGCTAAACGATTTTATCCGTTTTTTAATCTTTTTGGTAATTTTTTTAAAGCTTACCTTTTTCTTTGAAATTGAACTTTTTGCTGACTTATTATGATGTACAATTGCATTAGCAGGAAACACAAAAAGCATTAAAAAACTTAATAATAAAGTAATTCTTAAAGTTGATTTCATGTATTTTCTCTTTTGGTTATTTACCATTCTATACTTATATCAAAATCAAGATAGTTACATTTGTGTAAATACAAAAATTATTATTGTTTTGAAAAGATAGGTTAAGGACTGAATTTGTTAATTTTGAGCAGAAATATAAAGTCATTTAACTTTATGCTCAATCCATACTTAGAATAAGGATTAGTATCAAATCACAATTAAATCAAAAAAATTGAAAAAGACATTTATACAAATTTTAGTTGGTGCAGCTGTAGTTGTTACAGGATTAGTCGCTTTGAATAAATTTGTTCCTAATTTTACACTCTTTCCAGATAGTAGTCAATTTGAAGTCAATGAGAATGAAGCAGAAAAGGAAAATGACCCAAACGAGATTCCGCCAGCTGCTCCAATAGATGATACTGAATCAAACGATAGAAATATTCCTTCGTCAAGCGAAAAGCCAACATCTTCAAGTCCAATATTTGAGGATGAAGAAGAAGAATCTTCAATTAGAATTAATGAGATTCCAAAAGGTGTCGCTGCAAATCAAGTATACAGTTTAGATAAAAGGTTAAGAGCAGCAAGTATAGGCGTTATCACTCCTTTAGAAATAATCAAATCAGAAAGAAGAAGCTATACCAATGAAATTTTTAATGAAGTTTGTCCTACCAATATTAAAAATTATCACAAAGACTTTGCTATTTATTTTGACTTTCTTGATGATAAATTAGTAGAATCAATCTTGTTCTTATCGGTTGAGATTAATAAAACTAAATATGTTTTTAAAGCACAAAAAGGACATAATAAATTAGTGATTCCGAATAACTTAAAAATAGGAAGGCATCAGATAACTTTTGGATATTTTCTAAAAAAAGATATTATCAATAAGAAAATTCCTTATTATGCAAAAAATTGTATGATTACAATAAAGTAAGTAATTGATGACAGATAATGGTAATTTTTCTCATTATCAGTCATCAATTATCAATTGAAAAAGGTTTGTTGAAATATATTTCAAAGCGTTTATTTTACGGAAGTTTGGTATTAATAATGGTCGTGACGCTAATTTCGTCCATTATTTACTTAGCGCCAGTTGACCCAGCAAGTTTGACTTTTGGGCAGCGTTCGGATACGGAATCTATCGAAACTAAACGAGCAGCTTTAGGATTGAACCAACCACTTTATGTTCAATTATTATGGTATCTGAGAGATATTTCTCCAGTTTCTATTCATGAAAACACATCAGAAAATCAATCTATTTATAATTACACAAAATTAATTTCTTTTGGTAATCAAGTATTGGTTATCAAAACGCCATATTTAAGAAGTTCTTACCAAAGTGGAAGAGCTGTAAAATCTATCTTAGGACAAGCAATTCCTCAAACCGCAATTTTGGCACTTTCCGCATTATTAATTGCTACTTTTTTGGGAATATTGTTGGGTGTATTTGCCGCAATCAAACACAACACTTGGTTTGATAATTCTGCTGTTGTAACTTCCGTCTTTGGATATTCTGTTCCAAGTTATGTTACAGCAATTATATTAGCTTTCATATTTGGTTATCTTTTATCTGATTATACAGGATTGAATATTACTGGAAGTTTGATAGAAATTAATGATTTGGGAGAAGAATATTATGCTTGGCAAAATCTTATTTTACCAGCAATTGCTTTAGGAATTCGACCAGTAGCCATTATCACTCAATTGACACGTTCTGCTATGTTAGATGTTTTATCACAAGATTATATCAGAACCGCTAAAGCTAAAGGATTGAGCACGCAAGTGGTTATTTTAAAACATGCTTTGAGAAATGCTTTGAATCCTGTTGCAACGGCAGTTTCGGGTTGGTTTGGAGCATTATTAGCAGGTTCATTTTTTGTAGAATCTGTATTTAGTTACAAAGGATTGGGTTACGAAACCGTACAAGCGCTATTGACATTTGATATTCCAGTTATATTAGGTTGTGTTTTATTTACAGCTGTCATTTTTGTCATTGTAAATATATTAACCGACTTATTATATGCTTTACTCGACCCAACTGTTCGAGTTTAATCTTTATAATTTTAAGGAAATTCATAAAAAAATCATTTTCGGGAAAAATTACCCATTTTTAAGGAAATTTGATTCAAACTTCCCTTAAAGTGTGCCGCTATATTTGTGTTATAATTAAAAACAAAAATTTAATAACACAATAAAGTATAATCAAATGAAAAATTTAAAATTAGTTTTCCTTTTAGCGGTAGTGACAGCTTTTACCTTATCAAGTTGTGGAGATGATAATGATACCAACCCAACAACAGATACTTTAACCTTAGATATTTCTGGTTTAGAAGATTTAGGAGATGATTATGCTTATGAAGGTTGGTTAATTGTAGACGGAAGTCCAGTTTCCGCAGGTATTTTCAATGTGGATGCAAACGGTGACTTATCACAAACAACATTTGATGTTGATATTGATGAATTATCCAATGCAACAGCTTATGTTTTAACAATCGAACCAAGTCCAGATAGTGACCCTTCGCCAAGTGATGTACACATTCTTGCTGGAGATTTCACTGACAATTCAGCAGCAATTACAGTAGAACATTCATCTGCAATTGGAACAAATTTCACTACTTCTACTGGTGATTTTATTTTAGCAACTCCAACAGATGGAAGTATGACAACTGATGAATTAAGTGGTGTTTGGTGGTTAAACCCAGCAGGTCCAGAATCAAGTTTAGATTTACCAAGTTTACCAGATGGTTGGAAATATGAAGGTTGGGCTGTTATCGACGGAACGCCAGTTTCAACTGGAACTTTCACTGCTGTATCGGGTTCAGATGATGCTGCACCATTTAGCGGAACAACAGCAGGACCAGCTTATCCTGGAGAGGATTTCTTATTAAATGCACCATCGGGTTTAACTTTTCCAACTGATTTAAGTAATGGAACGATTGTGATTTCAGTAGAACCAAGTCCAGATAACAGTGCTGCACCATTTTTATTAAAACCATTAGTAGGAAGTGTTCCAGCTAATGCAACGGATAGAACTTTGTATGGAATGAATAATAATGCAATGGCTACAAATCCTTCTGGAACAGTATCAAAATAATTCTTAATAATAGAATAAAAATCATCGGATGAGTGCTTATCTGAAAACCAAAGTGTTATCGGATTACTAAAAAATTAAAAAACTCATCCGCTGAGTTCTCATTGTATATTTTGAAAAAACTGAGTTAAAA
>CAZEOC010000414.1:0-3820 GCA_964513525.1 uncultured Saprospiraceae bacterium
CAAGAATGATTAAATCAGTCTAATAAATGAAAAATCCGATAGTTTTTTCAAAAACTATCGGATTTTTATAAAATTACTTTCCTTGAAATTTTCTAATTGCATTTTTTGCGAAATCGGATAAGACTAATTGTCCGCTCATTTCTGCACGTTTTGCCAATAATTCATCCCAATTCTCAGTGCCTTCCCAAAATATTTTTTTGAAACCCTTCATTGCTTCAGGATTTGATTTTATTAATTTATCGGTTAGTATTTTAATAGATTCATCCATTTCCTCTGTAGAATCAAAAACTTCTGCATATAAACCTTTGATTTTTGCCCATTCAGCTGTTTGCCAACTTGTTGCATCAATCGCTAATTGCGACATTGCTGATACACCAATTTTTCGTTGAACAGCTGGACCAACTACAAAAGGACCAATTCCTATTGCTAATTCACTTAATTTTACAGAAGCATACTTAGTAGCAAAACAATAATCTACAGCTGAAGAAATACCAACTCCGCCACCAACGGATTTTCCTTGAACTCGACCAATTATTAATTTTGGAGATTTACGACAAGCATTAATGACATTTGCAAAACCTAAGAAAAATTGTTTTCCAGTTGGAAAATCTTCGATACTCGCCAACTCATCAAAACTTGCACCAGCACAGAATGTTCGTTCACCAACACTTTTTAGAACAATGACTTTAACATCAGAATTATCTCCAGCGTCATCTATTGTCTTTGTTAGTTTTGCTAATAAACTTCCTGGTAAAGAATTATGTGAAGGATGAAAGAAAGTAATTGTTCCTACACCTTCATTGACAGTCAATTCGACTGAACCTAATTGTGTTTTATCTTGCATAGCATTGCTTTTTAGTATTGTAATTATTATAGAAATAAGAAGGAGAGCAAAATAGTTGTCTTAAGCGTAGTGAAAATTAATATTAACCAATTAAAAAAATAGCTGGTCGTTTATGTAAGTTTGGAATTTTAGTTTTTCGCCATTCCTTAATAGTTTTTGTAAGAATGTATTCTGATTCTAAAGTAATATCAGCGGCGATACATAATCGACTATGAGGTTGTAATGTCTTCAAAATAGTCTCAATCATTTGCTGATTCCTATATGGCGTTTCTATGAAAATACTGGTTGTTCGAGGAGCAAGTTGTTCCAATTTTTTTAATGCACGAGTTCGTTCTGGTGTTTTTGGAGGTAAATATCCATTAAAAGTAAACATTTGACCATTCATCCCAGAAGCCATTAATGCCAATAAAATCGAAGAAGGACCAACTAAAGGAACTACTTCAATTCCTTTTTTATGAGCCAAAGCAACAACTTCAGCACCAGGATCTGCAACGCCTGGACAACCTGCTTCAGACAATAATCCAATGTCTTTACCTGTCAAAGCATTTTGTAAAAATTCATTTAAATAATTAGTTGGATTATGTTTGTCTAACTCATGAACAGTAATCGTATTGAGCGGTTTTCCGATATTTGCAGCTTTAAGAAATCGTCTTGCTGTCTTAGCTCGTTCAGCTATATATTCCTCAACATGTTGAATTACTTCAACTACATAAGGCGGAATAGTTTGAATCGCATTTTCGCCTAAAGTTGTTGGAATTAAATATAGTTTTCCTTTTTTCATTGTATAATAAATATTGGTAATTAGATTTCAGACCATTTTGATTTAATCAAATTTAGATCTCAAATCCATTGCTTTCTTCCTTCGCTTTTTCGTATTTATCTTTATCAAATTGGTATAATCTGGCTGCTTTATGAGGAACACCAGTTTGTTTTTCATCAAGTGGAATGAGTAAATTATTTTTAAGAATTTTTCTTCTGAAATTTCTCTTTTCAAATTCAGTTCCGATGATGATTTCGTATAAACGTTGTAATTGACTTAAGGTGAATTTTTTTGGTAATAATTCAAAACCAACAGGTTCGTGTCTTAACTTTAAACGTAAACTTTTCAGAGCATCTTTAACAATTTGATTATGATCAAAAGCTAAAATTGGAATTTCAGAAACAGGAATCCATGCTGCACCCTTTGCAAATGAAGAAGCTTGAGGTTCGTATTGTCCCAGTTTTACTAAAGAATAATAAGCAATAGTAATTACTCGAACATCTGGTTCTGCACGAATGAATTTCATCCATTTTTTATCAGATTCGCTATTCATACGATTTGGACTTCCAAAAGCTTTGAATTGCTCTAAAAAAATGTTTTCTAATCCTGTTAGTTCTTTCAATACTCTCTTTGCACCCTGATCTAAATCTTCAATTGTAGTAATATGATCACCTGGCAGAGCTAACATACCTGGAACTTCGGGTGAATTTTCGAAGTCACCTTCTTCTCTTTCAATCAACAAAACTTTAAGTTCTGAAAAATCAAATCCAAAAATTACACAATCTACCGATACATTAGGTGTGATTGAGGTATCTTTAATTTTAATACTTGTTGGCATTATCGTTAGTGAAATTTCTAATAATTATAAATCAAATTAAGGTATCAAAATTACACTTTAATTTGGTCAAACTTATTTGGTGAAAATATATTTGTAAAATCTCAATGGATTTTTACATTCTTAAATCATTCATTAGTAAATATGTGAAAAAATAATTAGACTTTCTTTTTTATAGTTTGATTTTTAACAAAATAAGACAAAATGTATTTCATTTATCAAATTGAATACATTTAATTCTTCTTAAACAAGTTTTTTAGAATAGAAATTAATCAGTTTCGATTAAGTTTCTACAGAAATTGTTTTTAATCCAATAATAAAATTATTCGCTGCTATTCCAAGTATATAAACTTCTCGTTCTACTTTACCAACTTTAAGTGCAATCGGATAACTAACTTGTGATTGGAAAAAAGCTATAATTTGTTTAAATCTCCTTGCTTTTTCTATTCTTTCATCAGAATAAGAACGTCTTGTTTTAGTCTGATTCCTTAATAATTTCTCAACTTTTAAAGCTTCGATATCTGGATTCTCAATGGTTAAATATTTAGGAAAAGATTCAAGGTCGAGTCTTTTGGTTATTTTTTGCCAAGCAATTACTTCAAAAGGATAATCACTTTCACTGGTAAAAGTTAAATCTTCAGTAATGCTTTTTAACATTTCAAGTAATTCCTCTAAATCTTCATTTTTTTCAGGTGGATTCTTCGAAAAAAATCCTTTTACAAAATCATACCATGCCATTACTCAAAGATAAAAAAAACCGAAACACTATTACAGCATTTCGGTTTAGAATATTTGATTTTTGGCGTTTATATATTTTGAATTATCTTTTTTAGCAATTTATAATTTCACAAACTGCTTTGTAATAATTTGATTATCTGTTGTTTGTATTCTTATTGAGTATTGACCACTTTCTAAATCATTAGTTTCAATAATAATTCGATTTTGAGCTATACTTGAGTTTTGACGAACAATTTGCCCTGCTAAGTTATAAATCGTGAAAGAAGCATCTACAATTTCAGTAAAATCAACTGTAACATAATCTACAACAGGATTAGGAAATAAATTAACTGTTGCTTTTAAAGTATTGAAATCAACTGTTTTTACATCAGAAAAAGTATTTTCTCCAAAAAAGTCAATCATTCTTAATCTATAATAATTTGTTCCTTTGAATGGATTTTCATCAATCACCTGATAAGTTAAATATTCAGTTGTAGTTCCTGCTCCATCAATTACTTCTATTGCTTCGAAATCTACTCCATTTGCACTTCTTTCTATAACATAAGTTGCATTTTCAAATTCAGAATAAGTTGCCCAATTTAAATTCACAGCTTCTACTGTTGCTTTAGCATCAAAATAAGCTAATTCTACAGGTAAAACTGCA
>CAZEOC010000415.1:0-2022 GCA_964513525.1 uncultured Saprospiraceae bacterium
AGTGTAAGTAAATTTGCAATTTGTACTAAATACAAAATCCGATAACTATCTATTGATAATTATCGGATTTTTTTATTTGAGTAATTATATAGAACGTAGATTACTACAGTTATTTTCTTTCTTTAAGTTGTGAGAACTTTTTCTTTCCACTAATGAAAAATTGCCAAACTATACTTCTATTCAAATAGCCTCTTTTTCGTCTATCTCCAATGTATAACTCATCTACGATTTGCTGTGATTTCATTCGTTTATGAAGTATAGAAAATGCGTGGAAATAAATATAAAAATGTGCTTTTAGAATTGACCAAATATTAGCAAATTGACCTTTTAATAAAAACTGAAGAGCTGCTAAACCATCTAATACCAATCTCAATGGAAATAACCAATAAATTTTCCAGCCGCTTACATTTTTTAAAACAGTCACTAAATTATTTCTGAAATTTAAATAAGTTTTGAAAGGACTTTCTTTTTGTAAAGTACCGCCTCCAACATGATAAACTGTAGAATCTGGACAAACCATAATTTGAAAACCAGCTTTTCGTAATCGCCAACATAAATCTATCTCTTCCATATGAGCGAAATAATCACCATCAAAGCCACCGATTTTATGAAATAAATCCGCTTTTATAAATAATGCTGCTCCAGTTGCCCAAAAAATCTCACGAGTTTCATCATATTGTCCTTTGTCTTCTTCTAACTTATCAAAAATCCGACCTCGACAAAAAGGATAACCTAATGCATCCATAAATCCACCAGAAGCACCAGCATATTCAAAATGTGTCTTTTGGTGAAAGGATTTGATTTTTGGTTGACAAGCTGCTGTGATTCTATTATTTTTTAATAATTCAACGATTGGTGATAACCAGTTTTTAGTTACTTCAACATCAGAATTTAATAAAACATAAATGTCTGCTTCTACCTTTGCTAATGCTTGATTATAACCTTCAGCAAAACCATGATTTTCAGTTAAGTTAATTTGTTTGATTGCTGAATAATTGGCACTCAAGAAAGCCACAGAATCATCTGTAGATGCATTATCGGCGACAATAATCTCATGAGAGAAATCACTATTTTCAGGCAAGGTTGGATTAGAATATTTTACCACAGAAGGCAAAAACTGCTCTAAATAATCTTTTCCATTATAATTTAATATGACAATAGCTACTTTCAAGGCAGAATTTGGTTTTACTTTGTGACAATATTTGGACAAAGATAGGAAAATATGTTAAATCGGGAAGGATTAGAGATTGTTTATGTTGAGTTTTTTATTCTAAGCGTTCAAACTCTATTTCAAGTCCATTGCCACCACAAAACAATGGAAAAATTAAAAATAAGGAACAACCACCAATATCGTTATATACTTTGAGGTTTCCATTGTTGAGTAGATAAAATTGAGTTGATTTAGAAACATAAGAATTCAGAATAACTTTTTTGAAATCGTATTTTTTGTATGGCGTTAAATAAAAATAATTATCTCTTAAACTACCTTCAACCTCTTTAGCTTGAACCAAACTATCATTATCGTACAAACGAACATTAAAGGAATAATAATTTTCAATCCATTCTAATTCAATAAAATCATTTTCATCAGAACGATTTTTTCCGTCAAAATAACGTTCTTCAAAGAAAAGTGTTTCGTTTAAATTTCGATAAGAGTCATCAATAGAAATTATTTTATAACGGTCGTTAAATTTTCCCAATTCTTGAGGATTCAATGGAATAATTCTATCATCTTGAATTATCTTTTGACTTGTAGAACAAGCTGTAAAAAGGATTAATACAAATAAGAAAAGTAAATTTTTCATCAGAAACAATTTTTATAATTGATTGATAATTTACAGAATAATTTTTGGTAAGTTTTACTTCAAATGCACCTCCTTACATTTCGGCATTTTTGATTTTAGGTAGAAAGTCTTGAAAAAGCGTTAAGAACAGTTTTGTGTTTGAGTTTCGCATCAGCGAAATGAGTTTAAAACTGTTTAGCTTTTTCAAGACTTTCTATCGTTAAGAAATCAAACAAGC
>CAZEOC010000415.1:2032-3808 GCA_964513525.1 uncultured Saprospiraceae bacterium
ATCAAGCCTTGATTTTTGCTTCTTTTCATTAAGGAAAAGAAGAAGCATTTTAATAAACTTCATTCTTTGGGTTACGAAAAATTATAAATTAAAACAGAATTTCAAATTGTTATGATTAATCACTTCCGCTTCTGAGCCAACAAATACAAAACTGCCATACGAATTGCTACACCATTTTGAACTTGTTCCAAAATAATCGAATGTTCAGAATCCGCTACATCAGAAGTCATTTCCACACCACGATTGATTGGTCCAGGATGCATGATGACAATTTTTTTCTTATTCAAAGAATCCAAAAGTGGTTTATTAATACCATAATATTGCGCATATTCTCTAATCGAAGGAAAATATTTCGTGTCTTGACGTTCTAATTGAATTCTTAATACATTCGCAACATCACACCATTGCAACGCCTTTCGAATATCATATTCTACGCCAACACCTAATTCACTAATATATTTCGGAATCAAAGTTGGAGGACCACAAACCTTGATTTTTGCACCTAATTTTGTTAAACAAAAAATATTACTCAACGCAACTCTTGAGTGCATTATATCGCCAAAAATTACGATTTTCTTTCCAGCTAAATCGCCCAATTGCTCTCTCATCGAAAAAGAATCAAGTAGAGCTTGAGTCGGATGTTCATGTGTTCCATCTCCAGCATTAATGATATTCGCATCAATACGTTTTGATAAAAACATTGGCGCACCAGGAGCAGGATGACGCATTACAATCATATCAATTTTCATTGATAAAATATTATTCACCGTATCTAATAAAGTTTCCCCTTTTTTGACAGAAGAACTTGCAGAAGAGAAGTTTACAATATCCGCAGATAATCGTTTTTCTGCTAACTCAAAAGAGATTCGAGTTCGAGTTGAATTTTCAAAAAATAAATTGGCAATAGAAACGTCCCGCAATGCAGGAACTTTTTTAATCGGTTGATTAATGACATTTTTGAACTGTGCTGCAGTTTCAAAAATTAAATTAATATCATCTTTATTGATATACTTTATTCCTAATAAATGTTTCGTACTTAACTCTGCCATTTTTTTATAATTAGAAGTCAGACCGTTTCACTATCAGACCGCCTTTGGCTGTCAGAAATCAGAAAACTATCTACTATTTTTAATTTTTTTGTCAAAGAATTTTAGAATTTCGACCTATTAAAAAGCTTCTTCAGCGAAGCGGTCGTCACTCGTCAAGGCGAAGCCGTTCGTTATTCACCTTTTTTCGGCATCAAAACCACTTCATCTGCACCGTGTTCTTCTTTCCACTTTACTTTTATATAAGCTTTATCAATTGTATCAACCGTCATTCCGATATAATCAGGAGCGATAGGTACATTTCGATTAAAACGTCTATCAATCAAAACAGCTAATTCAATTTGACTTGGTCTTCCATAATGTTGAATCGCATTTAATGCGGCATTTATCGTTCTGCCACTATATAAAACATCATCTAAAAAGATAACTTTTTTGCGTTCTACAGAAAAAGGCATAACAATCGGATGTGGAACTAAAATCGTATCTGTTCTACGAAAATCATCCCTATGAAAAGTAACATCTAACTGTCCATATTCTAAATCAGAAAATCCTAATTCGATTAATCTTTGATGAATTCGATTTCCAAAATGTATACCACGAGGCTGAATACCAACCAAACAAGTTTCCGAAAAATCACCATGATTTTCAATCAATTGATGACAAATTCTATCTATCATCAAATTTAATCTTGCCGTTGCGACTATCGTTCTGTTCATTTTTTTACGGGTTT
>CAZEOC010000416.1:0-3804 GCA_964513525.1 uncultured Saprospiraceae bacterium
CCGATAGCAAGAGTTTTTACAGCTTTTCGCAAATCAAAGGCACTTGCACAACCAATAAAAGTATTATTATCATTATCATCGTCATTAGATATTCCTAGATTATATCCACTGCCCAAGCCAATCATAGTATTCTCATGATCATTTCTTGCATTACTGCCTGCATTAACTCCAATGATAGTATTCTTGTTTCCTTCATCTAAATCATTGCCTACATTAGCACCTAAGAGTGTATTTTCCTCGGCAGAGCTAACTGAACCCAAGGGCGTTCCATAAGTACTAATATCAGCATCATAGATGTCTATACGAATAGGTGCATATTGCCCAATAACTGTATTATAACTTCCATTATGACCACTGTAATATCCAATATAGTCTCCTATATAAATATTTTGTTCTCCTGTGGCGTACTGTCCTGCTCTACTACCTATAAAAATATTATCATTGCTGACTGAATGTTCTCCAACTTTATAACCTATCCAAGTATTGTCAATTCCTGTCGTATTACTATATCCTGCTTGATAACCTAAGTAAGTATTATCATAATCATCGCAGCCATATCCAGCTTGATAGCCTAACATGGTATTGTCATCACTACCAGTATTAGAATATCCAGCTTGATAACCAAAGTAAGTGCCTTCTCCATAAGTTGTACTATACCCTGATTGATAACCAAAAAAAGTGGAATTGTTTACGCCAGTAGTGTTGTTAATAGCGGAATAATTGCCAAAAATAGTTACATAATCATAGGAAGTAGTATAGTTAGGCATAGAGCCTGTTCCCGTTACTAAGTTGCCGTTCTGTGTGAATGCAGGTGTTGACAAGAATAAGACTAAAGATAAAATGGTTATGATGTATTTTTTCATTGTTGTTGCTTTATGAAATTTTGAACTGCAATTGAGATGTAACTGAGAATATATATTCTCAGTTACCAGACGATCAAAAAAAATTTTACTAAAAAAAAAGAGGCGATTATTTCTCTTTTTTGATATTAAAGTAGTCGAAACTATAATAGTATTTCTACCACATTTAATCCTCTAGTTCAGATAATTTGGCTTCTATCTTATTCAAAAGGATATCTATACCTTCTACTTGTTTTTTTGTTTGTGAAACCGCTTGTTCGGTGTTTTGAATAGTTCCGCTTAGTTCTTGAGTAGCTTTAACTAATGGTACTACAAACTGTCCATATCGTAAACCATATCGGTCTTCCTCATTTTTAGGCGCATCAATTCCGCTAAAATCATAATCAATAGATTGAGCAACTTGCTCTACTTCTTGAGCGATGAAGCCTGTAAAACGGGTTACGAGTTGCGGGTTAAGGGTTTCATTTTGTGATTGATTGGCAACTCGCAACTCATAACTCGCAACTCGTAACTCGTAGGTCACTGGTCGTAATTTTAGAATAAAATCCAAGCCTGGAATGTCTTCTTGAACGTTGTTTTTTAAACGTCCATCTGAGGTCGTTGTCCAATTAACAATGCCGCTGATAGACATGACTGCGTCATTTCCGATATTGATTTGATTGTCATTGGCGATGGAAATATTGTGACCAATAGCCATTGAATTTGAACCATTTACCGTATTAGTAGCACCTAGAATAGTGGCGTTTGTTCCAGTAGCTTCCACATCAGAACCGATAGCGACGGAAGTTGCGCCTTGTACATCAGATAAATAACCTATTCCAATACTTTCGCTTTCAGTCATTGAAGATTGATAACCAACATTAACGCTATTTTCTCCTGCGGTACTAATAGTGCTTTGATAGCCAATGCCTATACCATATTCACCACTTACAGTAACTTCACTACCTATTCCTATTGAATAAGCCCCTTCACCAACTCCGTTGTAACCAATAAGCGTCACTCCATCTGCATGAGCCGCTGAATTCGCACCAACTTGAACAAGGTAATCTAAATTAGCATTAGCGACATCTGCATTAGAACCAATAATTGTATTATAAAGCCCTCCTTCGTTGGTATAACCTGATTTATAACCAACAAAAGTATTATAGTTTGCCGTTGTTGTTGTACCATTTTTACCTGTATTGTAACCAGATAAACCTCCAACAAAAGTATTCGGTTCTGCAGTTTCGGTTAATCCACCTGCTGCCGCGCCAACAAAAGTATTGTAACTAGAAGTGGTCAAAGAACTACCTGTACTTGTTCCTAAAAGGACATTATATTCGCCTGAAGTCAGCGAATAACCTGCTCCACCGCTTCCGTAATCTTCTGTTGCGTTTCCAATAATAGTATTTCCTTCACTGGTTATGTTATTCCCAATATCATGACCGATAATAGTATTGGCCTCAACATCTAAATTAGTTGCCGAACGATGACCAATAACAATTACATAATCTTTATCCGTTAATGAATAACCTGCCTCTTCACCTATTAAGATGTTGTAACTACCGTTAGAAGTCAATGACACACCTGTATTATGACCAATAGTTACACCAAATCCAACTTCTCCTAAAAATCCACTTGAATTAACACCAATAGCCAAGCTATAATCTATAGCACCTCCAGCTTTATATCCAATAGCCGTAGCGTAACGAGAAGCATTATATCCTGCAAAAGCTCCAAAAGCACTTATTCCATCTATATAATTAGTCACTTCAAAAAAAGCAGAGTCTCCAAATGCTGTGTTGTAATCGGTACTATTTCCTACATTATAACCAACGCCAACGCCACTAAAAAGATTATCGTTTTGAGCTATCAATGGGATAGTGATGATATTTATTATTAAAAGAATGATTATTTGTTTCATGATTGATTTTGTTGTTTTGACTGTTACTTGTTGTTTTGAATATTTTCTAATTCTGCCATAATCTCCAATAGCTCTTGTTCATATTTTGCTAACTGCGCAGATTGTGATTGAATGATTATTTCTTGTTTCGCAATCTTAGGTTCTAATTCTTGAATGGCTTTAGTGAGCGGCACTACAAATTCTGCATAGCGGAGACCGTATTTTGAGTTGGCAGTTGGCAGTGGGCAGTGAGCAATTGGTGGTTTAACTGTTCTTTTGTCAATGGCACTGAAATTAAAGTTTAGGTTTTGGGCGGCTTGTTCCACTTCTTGAGCAATGAAACCCGTATAACGAACTCTATCAGACTGCCCAACTTCCAACTGTTCACTGCCCACTGCCAACTGATAAGTAACTGGTCTTAATGCTCGAATGAAATCCAAACCAACTACATTTTCTTGAATATTGGTTTTGTAGCGACCATCAGATAAGGCTGTGAAATCAACCGTTCCACCGATGGTAGTTGTAGAAGTATTTCCAAAAACAATTTCATGGTTTCCACTAACAGATGCACCATAACCAATAGCTGTGGAGTTGTAACCTGTAGCAGATGCATTACTTCCCAAAGCAATACTATAATTATTAGAAGAAATAGCACTTGCACCAATCGCAATGCCATAATCATCGGCTACATTCGCTTGATAACCAATTCCAATAGCATATTTCCCTGAGATGATATCTTGCTGACCAATCCCAATTCCGTAATTGCCATCAATCTCTGTTTCATATCCAATACCAATACCACCAATTTTATTCACTTTCGCAAAATGACCAATACCTACACTATACTCCTTATGTGCCTCCGAAGCATAACCGATAAGTGTAATGTCACTTGCATCATATTGAATATCCGCTCCTATAAAAGTACAGTTGTTAAGGTCATTACTATTAGCATCAACTCCGTCTGAGTTCGCGCCTATTCCTACATTATATTGACCGTCTCTATTATAAAAGCCACAACTATCACCAATAAATGTATTGTAATTACCCTCAGTTGTACTGTTT
>CAZEOC010000417.1:0-3788 GCA_964513525.1 uncultured Saprospiraceae bacterium
TTATTACTTTTATGTACGATTTGCTTATATTTTTAAAGGTACGATCAGGGTGGATAATGTTAGATAAGGGCGGATCAGGGTTCCCACTAATGCGATTAATCGCAAAATAAGGGAACCCTGATCCACCCTCTTTAAACGACAAACCCAAAATCACCCTATCCCCTATTTTCCCTCTTCAAGACAACTGCCCGACACCCCTCCCTCCTTTGTGACAAACATGTTATACTATTGTGATAAAATCCCCAATAACGCATTCTATCTTTGTGTTGTACAAAAAACGAAAGGTTGAACAATCACTCATAAACATATCCACGGCTTCCATCAAACACACAACAGGGAAAGTAGATTTCTCCTTCGGATTTCCATACTTGTATTCATTTCCGATTTGATCTCTACTAAACACAATTCAACTTTTGTCAAATAGATAGCAAATTATTTTTACAGCGTAATTCTGTGATACTTTTGTGATATTTAATGTGAAAAATTAAGCTTGTATTTTTAAAACATGACCTTTGTTCACATTTACCCCATAATCAAAAACAAAAACATCAACAGACTTTCTTTCAAGGTAAAATGCTTACTTCCATGACATTTAAACAAGTTGCATGATTTTGTGTTTTAAGTTTATCCCTCCCTGAACAAAAGTCTTTGATGACTACCTACAGTCCCAAAACTGCAATAAACCAAATTTAATAACAATAAAAATACACAACCCAACCTTTCTAATTTTTAGTTAACAATTTAAACCTTTAATTATGAAAATCTTTGGACTACAATGGTTCAAGGGCAGGAACTCTATGACCCGTCCACAACCTATTATTCTCGCACAGCGTGCACTCTTGTACGCAGTCATATTACTACTTGGCAATGCGCCAACCGCAAAGGCTCAAGTCGTAATAAATGAAATACTACCGAATGGTTCTGTCGAACTAAAGAACACCGGAAGCAGCATGGTAAATGTTGGTTCTTACTGGCTTTGTAACTTTCCTGATTATCAACAAATAAGTAATGCCAACCTAGAATGTGGAAGTACGATGATGGCTCCCGGTAGCCTTCTCACCGTAAATAATTTTCCAAATTTCAATAATGCTGATGGCGAAATGGGGCTCTACACTGTGAACGTATTCAGTGATCCAGCTGCAATGATTGACTACGTAGAATGGGGTTTTACAGGACACACACGTTCTTCCGTTGCCGTAACGGCAATGATCTGGAGCACTGGCGATTTCGTCCCTACTTTCGCTATGGGTTCTTCTTTGGAATATAGTGGAACTGGAGATTCTTCTAGTGATTGGACGGAACAAGCAACACCTACCATTTGTGCTGAAAACGGCGGCGGTGGCTGTACGGCTGAAGGCGGTACCATCACAGGAGGTCCTTTTGAATTTTGTACAGGTGATGGAACTCCAGATAACGTTTCTGGCATCACCCTTTCTGGAAATTCAGGAACCAACTCACAGTGGGTAGTGACTGACGATCTGGGGATTATTTTAGGCTTGCCTCCTATGCCTTCTGACGTTGATTTTGACGTTGCTGGCGGTGGCACTTGCCTTATCTGGCACCTATCTTTCGAAGATGGTTTGACTGGTGCTGAAGTTGGTATGGATGCAGCAAATCTCGTAGGTTGCTTTGACCTTTCTAATTCTATTGCTGTAGTTAGAAATAACGTAGATGGTGGGGAAATAACTGGCGGACCTTTCGAATTCTGTGTGGGAGATGGAACGGATGATTTCGTTTCTGGTATCACTCTTACAGGAAACGAAGGGACCAACTCTCAGTGGGTCGTGACTGACGAACAATTAAACATTTTAGGATTACCGCCTACACCAGAAGCAGTAAACTTCGACGTAGCGGGAGGAGGGACTTGCCTTATCTGGCACCTATCTTTTGAAGATGGTTTGACTGGTGCTGAAGTTGGTATGAATGCTGCAAATCTTCAAGGTTGTTTTAACCTTTCTAACTCAATCGCTGTCGTTAGAAATAGCGTAAACGGTGGGGAAATAACTGGCGGACCTTTCGAATTCTGCGTGGGTGATGGAACGGATGATTTCGTATCTGGAATTACACTTACAGGAAACGAAGGAACCAACTCTCAATGGGTTGTAACTGACGACCAAGGAAATATTCTAGGACTTCCTCCTATGCCTTCTGACGTAAACTTTGACGTTGCTGGTGGAGGGACTTGTCTTATCTGGCACTTATCTTTCGAAGATGGACTTGGAGGCGCTGAAGTTGGAAACAACGCCGCTGATTTAACAGGTTGCTTCAACTTATCTAACTCGATCTCTGTCGTTAGAAATAACGTAGATGGCGGGGAAATCACTGGTGGACCTTTCGAATTCTGTGTGGGTGATGGTATCGAAGATAATGTTTCTGGTATCACACTTACCGGAAATGAAGGAACGAACTCTCAGTGGGTAGTGACGGATGATCTAGGAAATATCTTAGGATTACCTGCTATGCCTTCTGATGTCAACTTCGACGATGCTCCTGCGGGGACTTGTTTGATCTGGCACTTATCTTTCGAAGATGGCATAATGGGCGCTGAAATGGGTATGAACGCTAACGATTTAGTAGGTTGCTTCAACTTATCTAACCCAATCTCTGTGGTACGCTTAGAAGGTGATGATTGTAACGACATTTGCGACGCAGAGGGTGGAACAATAGAAGGTGGACCTTTCGAATTCTGTGTGGGTGATGGCATCGAAGATAATGTTTCAGATATTACACTTACAGGAAATGTAGGAACTAACTCTCAATGGGTCGTGACGGATGATCAAGGAAATATCTTAGGATTGCCTCCTATGCCTTCTGATGTCAACTTCGACGTCGCTGGTGGTGGTACTTGCTTAATCTGGCACCTATCTTTCGAAGATGGATTAATGGGCGCTGAAATGGGTATGAATGCTAACGATTTAGAAGGTTGCTTTAGCCTTTCTAACCCAATCTCTGTGGTTAGAAATAACGTAGATGGTGGTACTATCGAAGGTGGACCTTTTGAATTCTGCGTAGGCGATGGTATGGACGATTTCGTTTCTGGTATTACACTCACAGGAAACGAAGGAACTAACTCTCAATGGGTTGTAACGGATGATCAAGGAAATATTTTAGGATTGCCTCCTATGCCTTCTGATGTCAACTTTGACGGTGCTGGTGGTGGTACTTGCTTAATCTGGCACTTATCTTTCGAAGATGGTATAATGGGCGCCGAAGTAGGTATGAATGCTAACGATTTAGAAGGTTGCTTTAACCTTTCTAATCCAATCTCTGTGGTTAGAAATAATGTAGACGGTGGAACTTTAGAAGGTGGGCCTTTTGAATTCTGCGTAGGTGATGGTATCGAAGATAATGTTTCTGGAATCACACTTATTGGAAACGAAGGAACTAACTCTCAATGGGTCGTAACTGACGATCAAGGAATTATTTTAGGCTTACCGCCATCACCAGAAGCAGTCAACTTTGATGAAGCTGGTGGAGGTACTTGCTTAATCTGGCACTTATCTTTCGAAGATGGTTTGACCGGTGCTGAAGTTGGAATGAGTGCAAATGATTTAGGCGGTTGTTTTAACCTTTCTAATCCAATTAGTGTTGTTAGAAACAATGTAGACGGTGGTGAAATCGCTGGTGGACCATTCGAATTCTGTGTGGGTGATGGCATCGAAGATAACGTTTCTGGTATCACACTTACCGGAAATGAAGGAACCAACTCTCAATGGGTCGTGACGGATGATCAAGGAAATATCTTAGGATTACCTGCTATGCCTTCTGATGTCAACTTCGACGATGCT
>CAZEOC010000418.1:0-3788 GCA_964513525.1 uncultured Saprospiraceae bacterium
TCTACATAAAGCGGCGCACCAGTTGAACCACCATTTTTTGTATAACTTAATCCCCAATTCTGAATAATCGCCAATGTATCATCTGCATTGACAATTCCATTTCCGTCTGCATCTGCGTGTTTCGCATTTAAGCCATTAGAAAACATCATTGACCAATCATCTGCCAAATATCCATTCCAAAGAATAGATTGTTGACTCCTTGGTATTCCTGTTGTTCCGTAAGCTAAACCGATATTTAATAAGTCGGTATTATTCACCAAAGCATCATCATCTGTATCTCCTGGCCAAACACCATTTTCTACGGTAATGTAGAAATAAACCATTTCATTATTAGAAAATAAAACGGTTGTATCTGTACCTAAATAATCACCATAAAAAGTAAAACAAGTATTATTTTGACTGGTCATTACCGCATTATTCAAAGTATCTGAAGCATATTGTGCCGCTAAAGTAAAGCAATATAAATCAGTATATGTTTCTCCTAAAACGATAGTATCTGTGATATGATAAACTGGTAAAAGATTGATATAAACCGTAGCATCATCGCAAACCGTTCCATTACAAACGGTATACACAAAACTATCAATTCCAACATAATTGGCATTTGGAAGATACATAAAAGTACCATTTGGTGGCAAAACCAAAGCGCCATTTGATGGACTGACAACTGGCGTTGTATTGACTAACTTTCCTCCATTTGATACATCATTATTTGTAATATTTCCCGTTACGGTTTGACCTTGATAAGCCGAAAAATAATCATTATTGGCTGTTATCATTGGTGAACTGGAAACATCGATTTCAATGCTGTATTGTCCTTGACCTAATACAGGACAATTATTATCTTCATAATTAATATTAATCGTATTTTTTCCAATATCTGTTGTAGTTGGTGTCCAACTTAAGGTTAGGGTAGAAGTAGCTGCATTGAAATTGGTTGTTGCACCACTTAAAGTATTTGCTATTGTAGCAGATAAGGTTTGCATTCCTGCTTGTACATCCGCATCGTAGATATAAAAATCTAAAGTAATCGGCACTCCAGTAGTTGCTGTAAACTGTGAACTGGTCGCAATATTTCCGCCGTTTATGGTATGTAATTTGGGTAAGTTATTAGAACAGTTTTGCATTTGAAGCATAATATCTTGTCTAATTTCTCCAATTTTAGCACCATTTCTATATTCTTCTACTTTGATACAAAAATAACCTGACTGCGCAGAACTCGGAACGATAGTAACTAAACCCGTTTGTGAATCTATCGTTGTTGTACCAGAAAAAGGATTATTACCAGAAAAACCAATCGAATAATTAATTGGAGTTGTCGCATTATTATTCAAACAATCCGATAAACTATAAACCAATGAATCGCCATCTATATCCGTTGCTTTGAAATTATTGTATAAAGTATCGCCAACACAACCAAATAGAACTGGTTCAACATTGAAAGAAGGCGAACTATTACAAACATTATTTACATTATCTAAAGTCGTAAATACATAATGACTTTGAGTAGTTGGGAAATTCACATTTATAGCGGCATTATTACGACAACAAGAACCGTAATCTATCACCCAATCGGAACAAGTCGGCAATGTTGCCGTTCCAAGATATTCATATTTAATAATTCCAAAAGCACCAGTACCGCCATTACAACTCGTTTGTGTAGTTGGACAGCTTGGCGTAACATCTACAGGCAAAGTTCCAACTAAAGTGGTGAAAATATTCAAGGTTGCATTACAACTTGAATGTGCATCAAGCACTAATGAGGAACCCATAGAACCGGCATTACAATCCGCATAATACAAAACTCGAATTTCATATTGATTGCTACCTAAACAGGTATAAGTGATTTCACTACCATAATAATGCGATGCTTCTATGGTATTCCCAAATAGAAAAGTGAGGGAAAAAAGTATTAGAAAACGGAAGTAGATTTTGCTTTTCATAAAATATATATTAGAATTTAGAATAGTTGTTTTTTATAATTTTGGTTCTATTGACAAATCCCGAAGGAAACTAAAATTTATTATCCTTTAAAACTGTTTTGTGTTGTCGTACAGATGTTAGCTAACTATGGACAACACAATAATATGAAATAAGAAAAAGTACCTATTTTTTATCTCTCCAAGGGATTTGTCAATACACCTTTTTTTAGTTGATTATTAGATTTAATCCAAACTTGTACTAAATCATATTACAATGATAAAAGGAAAAATTATTAAAAAAAATTACTTTATTGAATAATAATAGATTATTTTGTGTTTAATACTTTATTCAAATAATTGATAATCAGTGATTTAATTTATTTAATAATAGATTCATATGTTTAATTCCAAATTAGTTAAAGTGTTAAAAAGCCTCTCTAAAGATGAAAAACGACAGTTTTTATCTTGGATTAAGGCTGATTTTGTAAATACGAATGAAAATATAAAATTATTTTCTAATATAATTGTAGGAATTGCTTCAAACTTTGAAGGTTTAATCGTGGAGGAAAAGTTAAAAAAACAAGCGCTTTTTAGTTCTGTTTTTCCAAAATTGACTTACAATAATTCTAAAATGAATAATTTGATTTCTGATACTTATTTATTGTTATGCGATTTTTTAGCCTATCAGAATTTTAAAAACTCTCGGCAGTTTTCAAAACTGTGCTTGATGGATGAACTACAAAAAAAGGAATTGAATGAAATCGTAGAACAAGAAGCCAAAAAGTTTGAAGTAGAACAAGCGAAATTATCTATCCGAAATGCGACTTATTTCTTTGATGAATATTTGTATTATAAACAGTTAGATACACTATTTTTGAGTAAACCAAACCGAAAAGCTGACCCAAACCTTCAACTCAAAAATGACCAATTAGATTTATTTTATTTTGCTACTAAATTGAAGATTGCTTGTGATATGACAAGTAGAAATGCCGTGATTCAAGCAAATTATCAAGCGCCTTTTTTAGAGGAATTATTGACTTATTATCATCAAAATATTTCCTTTTTTAATAATATTCCTTCGGTTACTATTTATTATAATGTATTACAAATGATTCAAAATCAAGATGATACGATATATTATAATCAACTAAAAATACAATTGGCGGATAATTTAGAAAAATTTCCGAATGAAGAATTACGAACTTTGTACGATTACTTAAGGAATTATTGTATTCGAAAATTGAATAGCGGAGAAACGAAATATTATCAAGAAATACTGGATTTGTATCAATTCCTTTTAGAGAATAAAATCATCTTTAAAAATGGATATTTATCAGAATGGGATTATAAAAATATTATCACAGTTGGTTTACGTATGCAATCATACGAATGGACAGAAAATTTCATTAAAACGTACAGAAATAATCTACCAAAATCGGTTCAAGAAAATGCTTTTGTTTACAATTTAGCTTCTTTTTATTATGAAACACATGAATACAAAAAATCGCTACAACTTTTGTACGAAGTAAAATTTACAGATACAAGCTATCATTTAGGCGCAAAAATTATTCAATTGAAAAGTTTCTATGAATTGGAAGAAACAGAACCTTTTTATGCCTTGACAGATGCATTTCAAATTTACGTTAAACGAAATCGACAATTATCAGATTATCGAAAAACAGCTTATCTAAACTTGATTAAAATAACTAAAAAAATCTATAAACTTCGAGAACAAAAAGGAATTATTGCTAATTCTGTATGGCAAAGTAGATATGATAAAATTCAAGAAAAGGTTGATAATCAACGAATTGCGAATAAAGATTGGGTCGTGAATAAGTTGAATGTGTAATCTACTTTTTTGAATCG
>CAZEOC010000419.1:0-3774 GCA_964513525.1 uncultured Saprospiraceae bacterium
ATCTACATTTTTTCAAATATTTATTAATAAATCAGAGTCCATTGTAATATTCCGGAATATTCGTCGTTGCCAAATATTCTATTTGTAAATTATTGTTTTAACAAAATATTAATAAAATGAAATGGTCTAAATGCCAACTTTTTATCAAGTTAAAGTTATTTCTGCACAAGTTTATTCTATTAGCATCGTTTAATTAAGAAGTAAAAACAAAAACAGTAACAAAAACAATAATTTATGAACAGATTTTTTTTATTTACAGCTATTGCATGTATTGCAATAAGCTGTGAGGTCGACGACGGTGAAACCGACGTAACGAACACAAATCCAATCACTCCAGGAGAACCTGTGCCTACAATTTCAGACTTTAGTGATGTTCTGAATTTACCAACTACTCCGCTGAATTATGCAAATATTGTGCTTCCTAATTATTTTAATCAGGATGACGATATTGATAACACACCAAATGATAATCAAGTCACAGATTGGGGTGCAACACTTGGGAGAGTATTATTTTATGATGAGAATTTATCTTTAAATAATACAATTTCTTGTGCATCTTGTCATGAAGCTGAAAATGGATTTTCGGATGCTGCTGCCTTCAGTACTGGTTTTGAAGGAAATCTTACTGGTCGAAATTCGATGGGATTAGCGAATGCAAAATTTTATAATAGTGGAAGATTCTTCTGGGATGAACGAGCTAATAATTTAGAAAATCAAGTTTTGTTACCAATTCAAGACCATATTGAAATGGGCTTGACACTAACACAATTAGAAAATCGTGTACGAAATGAAGATTATTATTTAGTATTATTTAATGCTGCTTTTGGTAGTGAAACAGTAAATAGTGATAGAATCTCTTTGGCATTAGCTCAGTTTGTTCGTTCGATGTTATCTTATAATTCAAAATATGATGCTGGACGTTCGCAAGTAAATAATGAAAGAGATAATTTTCCAAATTTCACCGCTGCTGAAAATCAAGGAAAAGCAATTTTCTTCGGACAAGGAAACTGTGATGATTGTCATGGAACAGAATCTTTCGTTGGCCCAAATCCAAGAAATAATGGACTTGATGTAGTTTATGCTGATAATGGTGTTGGTGAAATATCTGGAAATCAGAATGATTTCGGTGATTTCAAAGTACCATCTTTAAGAAATATCGCATTAACAGCTCCATATATGCACGATGGTCGCTTTGCAACATTAGCACAAGTGGTTGAACATTATAGTTCAGGAGTTCAAAATCACCCGAACTTATCAAACCAATTACGTCAAAATGGTCAACCTCGATTAGGGAATTTTTCTAATGCAGAAAAGGCTGCTTTGGTTGCTTTTATGAATACATTGACGGATACCGAATTCATAAATGATGTTCGCTATAGTAATCCTTTTGTTAATTAATAGGTAAGGGTTTTCTTGTGAAAAATCAGACAAACTAATTTTAGTTTTTTCAGACAGGATATTTAATGACAAGCTATTAATTTTAGAATTTTTTGCATGCAAAAAATATCCTGTTTATCCTGTAAATCCTGTCCAAAAAGGTTTACGAAGTAAACTAAATATAATTATTCTGTCTTTTTAATTTTATGAGAAAACCTTTTTTAAAGATAGATGTCGAGTATTTAGATGTAGACATTAATTTTAGAAATACAATGTTTATGTCTAAATACTAATATTTATGTTTTAACAATACATAAAGAACTCACTATTAAACTCTTAATCTTTTATTAAAAAAAGTAATAATCTCTTCTAAATTACTTTTTTGGTATAAAATTCCATTTAAAGACAATAAATAAGTAACTTTTTACAATTATATTGATATAATATTACAAATGTGTATATTTGACTTTTAGGCTTAATTTTCAATTATAATATCAAAACAAGAATTAATACTAAAAAGAATAAAGTAAGGTATTTGATACCAAGCTGTAATAAAGAAAAATCTATCAAAACAAAAACAATATTTAATTTATGAATTTACATCATTTATTATTACAAGATGTACAGTTTCCAACAGACACAACTGCTGTTGATGATCAAGGAGGTGTAATGGGTATTATCCAAAATAGTGGCTTTTTAGGTATCGCAATTGTGCTTATTATTCTATTATTATCTATCTATGCTATCTATATTTTGGTAGAACGATATATGACAATTAAAAAAGCATCAGATATTGATCAAAGTTTTATGATGAATATTCGTACAAGCGTTCAAAATGGAAATATTGAAGCTGCTCGTGCTTTATGTTCAAATACAGATTCTCCAATTGCTCGTATGTTAGAGAAAGGATTAATGAGAATTGGTAAACCTTTAAAAGATATTAATGCAGCTATTGAAACTGTTGGTGAATTAGAAGTAATTAAGTTAGAGAAAAACTTAGCGAATTTAGCAACAATTTCAGGTGCAGCACCGATGATTGGTTTCTTTGGAACGGTAACAGGTATGATTTCCGCATTTTATGAAATGAGTACACAAGAAAACATCACACCTGATGTTTTAGCTGGTGGTATTTACCAAGCACTTTTGACTACTGCTTTCGGTTTATTTGTAGGAATTATTGCCTTTGTTGGTTATAATTACTTGGTTTCATTAGTAGGAAAAGTAATTTTTCAAATGCAGGCTCGTTCGTCTGAATTCATGGATTTATTACAAGAACCAGCTTAATTTAATAGATAATGAATAATGAATAATTATTTTAAGTGAAATTTATAGATAAACTTGATAAGTTAAAATAAAAATACGATGCGATAATTGCCGTTTTTTAATTTTAATTATTGATTCTAATTTTGATTTATTAGCTATTCATTATCCATTATCAATTGTTAATCATCAATTGAAAAATGGGTTTAAAAAAGAGAAATAAAGTAAACGCAGAATTTAATATGTCGTCTTTGACAGATATTATTTTCTTGTTATTAATATTTTTTATGCTAACCTCTACTTTGGTTAGTCCAAATGCGTTGAATTTGAAATTGCCAGGGTCAAGTTCAAAAACAGTTGCACCATCTACTATTTCTGTTTCTGTAACGGCAGATAGTGATTTTTATATTCAGAATAGAGAAATTAATCCAGATGATTTAATGTCTTTATTGAAGGTAGAAATTGCAAAAGAAACAGATAAGGAAAATGTTACAGTCGTTATTAATACAGACGAAAATGTACCAATTAAAGATGTGGTGAAGGTTATGGATGCCGCTTACAAATTGCAAGTAAAAGCGATTTTGGCAACTGATCCAGATTAATTTTATAGTTGAATTGTGATACAATTATTTTATCAAAACCATATAATTTAATGATTCAACAGTAGAATATTATTTAATACGAAAATTATGAATACGATAACACATAATAATCAAAAGGAAAATGAAAAGTTAGCGAGAATTATCTCAGGTGCTTTTCATGTTTTATTAATACTTATACTTTTGTTTGGTATGGCGAGAAGTTGTGATATGGAAACGCCTCCTCCTGGACAAGAAGGTATTTTAATCGCTTTTGGTGAAATAGATGCTGGTGGCGGACAACCTGATGAAGGGCAACCAGAAGAAGCTCCCGAACAAGCAGTTGAGGAAGCTCAAGAGGCGGAAGAAGCAGAAGCCGAAGAAGCTGAACCA
Source organism: uncultured Saprospiraceae bacterium (assembly GCA_964513525.1). Taxonomy (GTDB): domain Bacteria; phylum Bacteroidota; class Bacteroidia; order Chitinophagales; family Saprospiraceae; genus CAWVWD01. The sequence goes on from CAZEOC010000419.1 coordinate 3,609, forward strand.
GCTCCTGCGGAAGAAGTCACGCCTACTCCTATTCCAGACCCAAAGCCAGATGTGAAAACAACTAATGCTGATGAAATTGCTTTGAAAAAGAAGCAAGAAGAAGCTCGGAAGAAACAGCAAGAAGAAGCTCGGAAGAAACAGCAAGAAGAAACTCTGAAGAAACAAC
>CAZEOC010000420.1:0-1009 GCA_964513525.1 uncultured Saprospiraceae bacterium
TGCCTGCGTTTTTTACCTCGTCTGAATAAAAAATAACTTCGCAAAATTTGGGTAGCTTATTTATTTCCTATTCCCTAAATTAAAAAAGTGGAATAGATTGATAATCGCTTCTTTCTCGTTTTTCAATTTCAGTTTTGAGTAGTTGACCGATATAAGCTTGTTTTTGAATTCCTCCAAATCTTTGATAAACTCTAAATAGGCAAATTACAAATATTAATACAGAAATTGGAAATAGAAAAGCAAGTTTTGGTAGCCAAAAATTATTAGTTAAATAAGAAGCGCCAATTCCAATGATTAGCCAAAGTGGTGATAAAGCAGCTAAGAATAATAATTGTTTGAAAATATTTTGATGAATTATTTTTTGTTTATTCCATTTTTCGTGTAATTCATATAAGTATTTCGTTGAGTATTCGGATAAATCAAAATGAAGGACACAATTCAATTCATCTGAAAATTCTGCTTCTAATTTTGCTAAATATTTATCAATTGCTTTATCTTTCATTCTTGATAATTTTAATTGTTATTCAGAAGACAAATGTTAGACTGTTTTACTATCAGTAGACAGACATTTTGAGCGGTCTGATTTCTAACTTCTTGCTGAATAGTTACTAATCTTTAAAAATAATACTCGAATTCAATATTTCTTAGCGTTATTAGGTAATAACCAAATTATTTAGATTAATTCCACTTAATTATGATAAAAACGATAATCGTTGATGACATTCAGAATAATCGAGATGTTTTACAGCAAATTTTAACTGAACATTGTCCAAATATTCAAATATGTAGTTTTGCAGGTAATGTAGAAGAAGCTTTTATTGTTATTCAGAATATACAACCTGATTTGGTATTATTAGATATAGAAATGCCACCGAGCAATGCATTTGAATTATTAAAACGATTTCCAAAACCAAATTTTGAAGTAATTTTTATTACGGCACATAATCAATATGCACTGCGAGCAATTAAGTTTTGTGCCTTAGATTATTTATTAAAACCTGTTGATATT
>CAZEOC010000420.1:1019-3772 GCA_964513525.1 uncultured Saprospiraceae bacterium
TCTTCTTTTGATATTCAAGAACTTAAGACGGCAATTGATAAAGTAGCCATTAAACTTAAAACTAATCAAAGGCAGGATTATTCTACTTTGATTGAAAATATTCAAAATAAAAATCATCAAGAAGATAAGATTGCTTTACCAACTTTAGAAGGTTTGATTTTCGTAAAAGTGCATCAGATAATTCGATGCGAAGCAGATGGAAGTTATACTAAAATTCATTTAGAGGCTAATAAAATATTAATCGCTACTCGAAAAATAAAGGAATTTGAACAGCTTTTGATGGAACATAATTTTTTCAGAGTTCATCGTTCACATTTAGTGAATTTGGATAAAATTGAGAAATATTATAAAGGAGATGGAGGATATGTTTTACTTTCTGATGGGTCGAGCATTGATGTTGCTCGACGTAAAAAAGAAGCTTTTCTGGAGTGTTTAAATCGGGTTTGAATAAGAGAAACCTGCCAAATTTTTTAATAATTTGACAGGTTTAAGTACTTAAAAGTATAATTACGATTTTAATTCTTCAATTGTTCCGTCCGCATATTTAGCGAATCTATAGTATTTTTTATCATGAACTGGTCCGTCATTTTTCCATTTCCAGCCACCAAATTGTGTTCGCTGATAATCCATGAAAGCTTCTTGTATTTCCGCTCGTGTATTCATTACAAAAGGTCCATGTTGTGCGACAGGTTCGTTGATTGGTTTTCCTTGTAATAATAAAATGGAACAACCCGTTTCACCAGCTTGAATATTGATTTCTTCATCGGATTTTACTTGTGCAGAATAGTAATTTTGTAAGGTTCTATCTTCAATTTTTAATTCGTTTCCACGATAAAAATAAAGTGTTCTATTCAGTCCAGCAGTTGCTTTTGGTAAAGTCCATTTTGCATTTGGTTCTAATTGAATTGTCCAAATTGCAACATCGTTTTCAGCTTCCGAAGCCCAAGAATTAGGCGTTGGTTTTGGTGCTTCTAAACCATTTAATTCTCCAGCAATTATTTTAACAGCAGTTGTTTTTCCCGAAGCATCTCGTTCTTCAATTATCGGGATGTCCTCATGCCACAACATTTTAAAATGTGGGTCGACGAATTTCCCCGTGGAAGGCAAATTCAACCAAATTTGAAAAAGTTCTAAAGGATTTGGTTCGTCTTGATTTAAAAGCGGAAACATTTCTGAATGTAAAACGCCTTTTCCTGCCGTCATCCATTGTACATCGCCATCTCGGAATCGTCCTGCTGCACCTAAAGAATCTGAATGGTCAATAACGCCTTCTGTAGCAACGGTTACTGTTTCGAAACCTCTGTGCGGATGATGAGGGAAACCTGGAACTGTATCTCCGTGATACATTCTAAATTCATTTTGAGGAGCGAAGTCATTTCCAATATTTCTACCTTTTAATAAAGTAGGGTCTGGTCCAAAATTGGCGTTTCCTTTTGGATATTTATCTTCGTGATGAACACAGAATAAAAATGGATCTTCTGTTGCCCATGGAAAACCCATTTTTTGAATTTTAATGATTTTATTTTGCATAATTGATAATTCTTAAAGCTAATGTAAAATAATGTTTAAACATTGATTATTAATACAAATTTCAGGAAAATATGTTTAGACAAAAAAAGTGGTTAATAGATTTCTATTAACCACTTTCAAAAAAATACTTTGTTATTTATAAATACTTAAGTATGTCCAAGCACTTACTAAAGACGGTTTCCGTTTTCATATCTCTGAATCTTAGCATCAGGATAACGTCCTTTGATGACATTATTTAAAAAATGTTCTGCTGATTTTAGATTAGAGAAATTACCAATCAAATAAGCATATTTATTACGATTCGTAACATCCATTTCTATACCGCCAATTTCTTTAAATAATTGATGGTCTCCATCTAAAACTTCATCAACTACTAAAATCTCAATTTTATAACCAGTATATGTCTGAGAAACTTTACGTGTTCTACTTGGAACTTTAGTTTTAGTTACAGCCTTTGTTTTGGCTTTTTCAGTAGTTGTTACCTTTTTTGTAGTATTTGCTGTTGTCGTTTTTACAGGTTTAGTAGTAGGCTTATTGATTTTAATTTCTTGACGAGTTTTAGTTAAAGTGCTTGAAGTTTTATTGACAACTTTTACTTCTTCAGTCTCTTCTAATAAGCTGGTACGTTTAGAATTTGTTGTAGTTGCTTTTCCTTTTGTTGCAACTTTATCGTTACCCACAATTTGTCCATCTTCTGAAATTTGAACAACTTCTTGAAACATCAATTCTTCCAACTCTTCTTCAAACATTTCCGCTTCCATCATTCTTTCTAAAGTTTGATATTCAGCAGGTTTTGTTTCTATTTTCGTCACTTTGAATTCCGTTCTACGATTATCTTGATGTGCTGTTTCTGAACATCTTGTTCCGTCTTTACAGTTGTTGACTAATTTACTTTCTCCATATCCTTTGGCTGTAATACGATTTCTCGAAACGCCTTTACTGATGATATAATTAGCAGCGGCTTCCGCTCTTTTTTGCGATAAAGACATATTAGAACGCGCTTCTCCACGACTATCAGTATGAGAACTCAATTCAATTGAAATATTTGGATTCTCTACTAATACAGCAACTAATTTATCTAATTCTAAAGCTGCTTCTTCACGGATTGTATATTTTCCCAAATCATAATAAATATGGTCAACTTTGATAGATTCGTTTACATTGATTTTTTTCAAAGCGATATTAGCACCTAAAGTACCTGTTGTATTATTATCAGATAAATT
>CAZEOC010000421.1:0-3755 GCA_964513525.1 uncultured Saprospiraceae bacterium
TGCTGAGATTAGTAAATATAGCATCATCTTCCACACACAAAACAGTGTCTAATGCCTCGAAATCTACAGTTGCTAACATTCCAACTTTTACAATACTTGATATGGTCGTATTATCTGAACAACCTTGTGAATTTGTAATCGTTAAAGTCATGTCATATACCGCAGTATCTGTTAAAGTAACAGTTGGATTAGCTGTATTTAGTGTTGCAGAGAATGGACCTCCTGTAATATTCCAATTATAATTAGTAATAGGAAATAGAGAGGAAGATTCGTCAGTGAAAGTAACATCTAAAGGTGTACATCCACTAATTGTATCTATAGAGAAATCAGCATTTACAGGAACAATTTTTACAGTATCTGTAACTACAGTTGTTGAACAACCTTGTGCAGAAATCGCTGTAAATGCAATTGGAAATTCCCCGAAAGTAATATAAGTATGAGAAGGGTTTTGTTGCGTAGAAGTATTTCCATCACCAAAATCCCAGAAGAATGTGCTGTTGACTAAGTTAGATGTTCCAGTAAATGAAACCGCATTAGGTATAGCACAAGCTAAATTATTACCACTTATAGTATAAGTTGGTTGAGGTGCGTCATCTACCTGAATACAATTTACAGAAGTAAATGAAGAAGTACAACCAAATCTTTCTAATGTTAAAGTCACAAAGAAACAACCATCTGTCATATAAGTATGAGAAGGGTTTTCTTGTGTAGACGTATTTCCATCACCAAAATCCCAAAGCCAATTTGAGGTTGTTCCAGGTGTTGTATTTGTGAAATTTACATCAAATGGTTCACAACCTGTAGTTGGATTATAAGTAAAATTGACAACATTATTTATTGTAATATAATTATTCTTAACCTTTGTCTTACTACAATTTGTCGTATTGTCTGTAACCGTTAAACTTACATTGAAATTAGCTGCTGTTGTGTAAGTATGAGTTGGATTTTGTACCGTAGAAGTATTACCATCACCAAAATCCCATAAATAAGTGAAATTAGGATTTGCAGTAGTTAAATCCGAGAAATTCACGGTAAAAGGTGCGATACAATTACTTGTTTGATTCGCAATGAAATCTACCAAACCTAAATCTTGTACAGTTATATAATCTTGTAAAGTAATTACATCAGAACATCCATTAATATCGGAAACTGAAAGTGTAACGTCATAATCTCCAGCACCTGTATAAGTATTGGAAATAGGTGAACCAGCACCAGAATTTCCATCACCAAAAGCCCATTGTACAAGATTGATTGCTCCACTTCCAGCATTTGAATTATCGGTGAAGTTCACTTGATAAGGAATACAACCTAATGTTCCCGAAGAAGTGATTTGAGCCTGTGGTGAGTCAAATATATTCAGATAGTTTGTCTTACATTCCGTATCTGTATTACCTTGGTCATCTGTAACGGTAAGACATATTGTAAATACGCCACCTGTTGTTACTGCTTTTCCAGGGTTTTGAATATTTGCAGTTGTACCGCCACCTAAATCCCAGCTCCAAGAAACTATATTTCCTGCTGAAGATGTTGATAAATCTGTAAATTGAACAAATACAGGTGCACAACCTGAAGTTGGAGTAGCGGAGAAATCCGCATTGACTTGTGCAAAAGTTATTGAAGAAAATAGCAATAAAGATATTGCAAATAAATACTTTGTATAAAAACGCATATTAGTTGGTTTATACTGAATGTGTTGAATTCTAAGCGGAAATTATCCAACAGCTTTAGATGAATTTCGTCTCTTAAAAGGCAATTCGTAGTTAAAATTTTATGAAAAATCATTAAAACAATAATGCTCAACAATATTGCCAAACATTGATACTATATCAATTCTTTAGATGCTCTTTTGTAGTAAAAGAAACACGCTAAATTATCATTTTTATTAAAAAAGAATTTTGCTTTTGGAGATATTATGATTTGCAAAGGTAATGATTTTATAATTTGCTTAACGTTTCCTATCTATTTTTTAGTATTAAGTGTAGAGAAACAAACATTTGGTCTTATAGTACTTTCTCTTTTTATTAATAATTATATCCAAAAAGTAGTATTAAAACAAAGGTTTTCTACTTGTTTTTAAGGTTTGTAATGAAAATAAATAAATACCATATTTATAGAACAAATATTTATTTTCATTGACGTTAAATCTGTCAAATAACCGTTTCATTTATTAAACTGATATTAATATTTGTAATGGCAAACAATTTGAAATTACTTATATACGTTTTACAATCTAAATGAAGAGCGAAGTAATTCTTTATTAATAACAAACTGAACAAACTAAAAATCTATGAGTAAATTCTTTGGTCTTATAATCGGCTTGATGTGTTGTGTATCAATGACTGCACAAACTGATTATTCAAATATATATTCAGATACAGATCTGAAAATGATACAGAGTTATGAAGATAGTGTAGATATATTATCTGGATTAATGTTGCATGATACGAGTGCAACTTCTCGATATGTATCTTGTAAATACATGATTAAACACTTAGTTACGGCATTAAAAGTGAAAAATTCATTTCAATATACATTTCCTCAATTTGAGCGAATTTCGATTCAATATCCAGAAGATAGTTCTTTCCGAATTTTCACTTGGCAACTATTCGTAGACTCGGATGATTATCGTTATTTTGGTGCAATTCAGATGAATAACGGAGATTTAAAGTTGATTCCTTTATCTGATCGTTCGAAAGGAATTCCGAATCCTACCAAGACTTTAACAACTAATTCGGATTGGTACGGAGCATTATATTATAATATTAAGACTGTAGAATCTACAGCACACGGAAAGTATTATTTATTATTTGGTTATGATGCAAATAACTTTTTCACTCATCGTAAAGTAATAGAAGCGATGCAGATTAAAGATGGAAAAGCTTATTTTGGAATGCCTGTTTTTCAGATTCCACCAGATATTTTAGATGAGAAAAAGAAAATTGCTGAGTTTAATGCGAATGTTCCCGTTGGTAATCGAGTAAAAGTTACAGATGCGGAAATGTTGGCAATGAAAGGAGAACCAGAAGTAATGAATCGTTTCATGGTTACTTATAGTGCGGAAGCGTCGGCTTTATTGAATTATGATGAAGAATATGGAATGATATTATTCGATAATTTAATAGCAACAGGTGGAAACTATAAAAACCAAGGACAAATGAAAGTTCCTGATGGAAGTTATAGAGGTTTTAAACTTCAAGAAGATGGAAATTGGTTACAAGTAGAAAAGGTTTTCAACGATTTTCAAGAAACTGCACCTCGTCCTGTTCCTTTGAATCGAGCGAATCGTTTAGGCGGCGGAAATTAATAATGAAGTTTATATAGGAATCTTAAAAATCAATAATTTAGAAAAGCATTTATAGTTGCCTTTGGGTAATTGTAAATGCTTTTTTATTTGGATTTGTATATTATTAATTGTGTAGAAGAAATATAGGTTTTTGCCATATTTTTTAATCAAAAAGTAACTTTTCTTGTTAGGAGATAAATATTCAAAAAGTCAAAATAAAATTCGATGCTGAAATTTGAATTTACACAAGAAATTGGACAATTAGAAAAGCGAAAAGGTGGCTATTTTTATTTGAAAATAGATTCAGAAATAATCAACCAATTTGAAAAGAAAAGAGCAACTCGACTTAAATGTAACCTAAATAATCAACTGGAATATAGTTGTGGTTTAAATCATTTTGGTGATGGCAATTTCTTCATCATTATTGCTACTAAATATTTGAAAAAAATAAATAAGAAAATTGGAGATGAGA
>CAZEOC010000422.1:0-3747 GCA_964513525.1 uncultured Saprospiraceae bacterium
GTATGCGGGAATTTGAGCAGATGGAAATGCAGTTTTTCATTCAGCCAGGAACACAACAAGAATGGTATAAATACTGGAAAGAAGCTCGTTTGAAGTGGCATAAAGCAATTCACCCAGCTTCAAAATTACGTTTTCACGACCACGATAATTTAGCACATTATGCTGATGCAGCCGTTGATATTGAGTTTGAATTCCCATTTGGTTTCAAGGAATTAGAAGGTATTCACTCTCGTACAGATTTTGATTTGAAACAACATCAAGAACATTCTGGTCGTAAGATTCAGTATTTTGACCCAGTGAAAAATGAAAATTATGTACCTTATGTTTTAGAAACTTCAATTGGTTGTGATAGAATGTTTTTGGCAACAATGGCAAATGCTTTACAAGAAGAAACGGTTCCTGATTCTAAAGGAAACGATTCAACTCGTGTTGTTTTGAAATTACATCCAGCTTTAGCACCAATTAAAGCCGCAATTTTACCATTAAAGAAAAACGATGAACGTATTTCTGGTAAAGCGAAAGAGGTATATAATTTATTGAAAATGCACGTAAATTGTCAATATGATGATACTGGTGCGATTGGTAAATTATATCGTCGTCAAGATGCAATTGGTACGCCGTTTTGTATTACAATTGATTTTGATACTTTGGATGATAATACAGTTACAATCCGTGATAGAGATACTTTACAACAAGAACGTGTTGCTATTAGCGACTTACCGAAAATTGTAAAAGAGAAAACAGATATGGTGCAATTATTTAGCTAAAAAATAGTTGATAATCGTATTATTAGAATAAATAAAAAAGCCTTGTTTCAAATATGAAACAAGGCTTTTGTGTTTTTTAAGCTGGCAAAGGCAATGCCGTTTGCCCTACGATTTAATCTTGATTTTTATATTTCTCTTTATACTTTCGGTACAATGCTTTCTGTTTATTATCCAAATTAATAGAACGACCATCAATAAAGGCTTGTTCGATAGCACAAGTTCTCATATCCAATGCATCGCCATTTGAAAGAATCAAAGTCGCAGATTTTCCTTTTTCTAATGAACCGTAATTGTCCGAAATTCCCATGATTTTTGCAGGACTAAGCGTAATTGCTTGAACCGCTTTTTCATAATCCAAACCATAACCGATAGCGTGACCAGCTTGAAAAGGTAAATTTCTTTGCTGCCACATATCTTTCATGCTTAATGCAAAAGTGATTCCTGCGTCGCTCAAAATTTTTGGTATTTTATAAGGCATATCTACATCTTCATCTTCTCGACTTGGTAAACGATGTGTTTGTGAAAGAATTAAATTCGTATTATTTTTCTTTAAAAAATCTGTAATCATCCAAGCATCATTTGCACCAACCAAAACGACTTCAACTCCTTCTGCTTTTGCAAAATTAACGGTCTCCATCATGGCTTTCGAGAAACTCACTCTTACATATAATTTCTTCGTTTTATCAAATAAACCTTTCATCGCTTCAAATTTCAAATTAGTTGCTGTTGGTTTATCAGCCGAAGCATAAGCTTTTGCTTCTTTGAAATAATCCTTAATTTCTTGAACCTGCTTATTATAATTTTTATTCATTTTGATATTTCCTGGTTCTGCCCACCAACCAGTCCAAGTATAATATCTCGGCCAACTCAACCAAACGCCTTCATCTGTATTCACTGTCGCATCTTCCCAGTTCCAGGCATCTAATTGTACCACAGAAGATTGACCAGAAATTCGTCCGCCAAGTGGCGTTACTTGCGACATTAAAACCCCATTTGAACGAATCGTTGGCGTAACTTTCGAATCCGTATTATAAGCAATAATTGAGCGAATAGAAGGATTCATATATCCAACTTCTCTATCATCACGAGTTGAGCGAACCGCTTCTATTTCTATTAAACCTAATTGATTATTCGGTGCAATAAATCCAGGATAGATATGTTTTCCTGTTGCTTCAATTACTTCCGTAAAAGCTGTTTTATCTGCATCTGTAGCTGATCCAACAAAAGTGATTTTTCCATCTTCAAAACCAATGGCACTATTTTCAATTGCTGTTCCCGTTCCTAAATGTGCCGTTGCACCAACTATCAAAATCGATTCCGATTGCTTCGGAGCAGGTGTATTTTGAGCAGTTAGAAAGTTTCCAACTATGAGTAATATTGTTAGTAATATATATTTTTTCATTCTGATAAATTTTAAATAAAAAGTAAAATAACTGAAGTTAATCGAATCGAAGTTAGTTGAACAAAACTCAAAAAGCTTAAGCAGTAAAAGACCTAAACAAAATCAATATCTCCCAAATACTAAAAAAAGTATCTTAAAAAAGAACTTTCCTGTTTTGGTTCTTTATAAAATCTTGTGCCGTTTCCCCAAGGAGATACCGACTTTCGTCGGTATGACGGACTTTTTTAAACCTTTAGTTTTTTTCAAAAACAAAATAGCGAAGCTGTTGTCAAAAAACTCTGCGAAACTCCGTGAAACTCTGTGGTGAATTAATCCAAAAATCCCATTTGCTCCAAGTGACCACAGTGATATAAATGTTGTTTCTTATTACGAACAGGTTGTGTTTTTGCACCGCCTTTTTTCGCATCTAACATTTTCTGAATTAATCTTGCACGTTCCGCTTTTACAGCAGCACGTTTTGCAGCTTCTTTTTCAATATCATAATACAAAATACCATCGACGAAAGTCTTTTCTGCTTTTGCATAAACTGATAATGGATTAGCTGACCAAATCACAATATCTCCGTCTTTTCCTACTTTTACACTACCGACTTTATCGTCAATATGCAATAATTTTGCAGGATTTAAAGTCACGAATTTCCAAGCTTCTTCCTCTTTCATTCCGCCATACATCACTGCTTTAGCAGCTTCTTGATTCAATCGTCTTGCCATTTCTGCATCATCAGAATTGAACGCCACCGTAATTCCTTGTTCATGCATCAAAGCACCATTGTAAGGAATCGCATCCAAAACCTCAGCTTTGTAAGCCCACCAATCTGAAAAAGAAGATGCACCTGCACCGTGATTTTTCATTTTATCTGCTACTTTATAGCCTTCCAAAATATGTGTAAAAGTATTCAAAGTAAAACCATGACGTTCTGCGACTTTCATCAACATATTGATTTCAGATTGCACATAAGAGTGACAAGTAATGAATCGTTCTTTATTCAAGATTTCCAAAATTGCATCCATTTCCAAATCTCTACGAGTTTCATTTGGCTTCGTTTGCATTGCTTTTTCATATTCTCTCGCTCTTGTAAAATGGTCTTCATAAACCTGTTCTACACCCATTCTTGTTTGAGGAAAACGCAACCTGTAATTATCACCCCAATTCGATTGTTTCACATTTTCTCCTAAAGCAAATTTGATAAAACCATCAGCATTTTCATATTTCATCGCTTCTGGAGTAGCACCCCAACGCAATTTTATCAATGCAGCTTGTCCACCAATCGGGTTTGCAGAACCATGCAATAACTGAGCAGTCGTAACACCTCCAGCTAATTGACGATAAATATTTATATCATCAGAATTCACTACATCTCCAATACGAACCTCGGCAGAACTGTATTGTGAACCTTCATTTACACCACGTTTTATCGCAATATGTGAATGTTCATCTATGATTCCGCAAGTCAAATGTTTATCGGTTCCGTCAATTTCAATAGCGTTATCGCTAACTATATTCTGACCGATTTGTTGGATTTTCCCATTAGAAATTAAGACATCCGTATTTTTCAAAATCCCGTCTGATTCATTTGTC
>CAZEOC010000423.1:0-2620 GCA_964513525.1 uncultured Saprospiraceae bacterium
CATAAATGAAAAAGAAAGTTTATCTTTGGAAAAATTTTTATTAAAATGGAATTATTGGTTCATAATACGACCGTTTTTATTGAGGCAAATTGGATTTGGATTAATCTGGCGATTATTCCGATTTCAGCAGCTTTGATTGGTTGGATAACCAATATGTTGGCCATTTGGATGACTTTTTACCCTTTAGAGTTTACAGGTTTAGGAAAAGTTGGTTGGCAAGGAATTATTCCGTCACAAGCTAAAAAAATGGCGAGTATTTCTGTTGATTTGATGGTCGGCAAATTATTGAATATTAAAGACATCTTTAAAAAGATTGATGCTAAAAAAATTACCAACCATACTTATGAGTTTTTACAACCCATTTCTAAAACCGTAATGAATGATGTTTTAACGGAAAAAGTACCGCTTCCTTGGCGATTCTTGAATGAAAACATTAAAGACAGTTTTTATACTAAAGCAACAGACGAAATTCCCAATGCTGTAGAAAACTCTATTTCAGATATTCAAGAAAATATTGATACTTTATTTGATGTAAAATCAATGGTCATTGAGCAATTAGAAAAAGATAAGACTTTATTGAATCAGATATTTTTGGAATGTGGTGAACGAGAATTCCGTTTTTTAGAACGCTCTGGTTTTTACTTTGGGTTTTGTTTTGGGTTGATTCAAATGGTGATTTGGTATTTTGTCAAAGATGTTAAATTCGCTTGGATATTATTACCAATTGGCGGATTATTGATTGGTTATTTAACAAATTGGTTGGCTTTAAAACTCATTTTTCGTCCTTTAAGACCAATCAATTTTGGTTTATTTAAGTTGCAAGGTTTATTCTTAAAACGTCAAAAAGAAGTCGCTGCAACTTATGCCAACTTAGTCGCAACAAAGATATTAACTACTAAAAATATTTTTGATGCAATATTAAATGGAGAGGAAAAATTATTATTAAATCAAATTATTAAAAAAAATACGGAAAAAGCGGTAGATAATATTGCAGGTATATTAAGGACAATTTTACAATTGTTGGCAGGTGTAAATACTTACAAAAGTATTAAAACGGCATCAACACTTGCTTTTCAGGAAGTTCTACCTCAGATGATTTCAAAAACATTTGATTATACCGATGAAGCGATTGATATGGAAAACACCTTAAATGAGAAAATGAGCCAATTATCACCTGAAGCTTTTGAAAGATTTTTACATCCTGTTTTTGAAGCAGATGAATTGAAATTATTATTAGTTGGTGGCATTTTAGGAATGTTCGCTGGTTTTTTACAGTTGATTTTAGTAATCTAACGAGTTATCGGACACTTTGAAAGTGTCCGATAACTATAATCTTGATTAATAAATTATTAATAAATATGAAATTTAATACAAAAGTTATTCATGCAGGAATAGAACCCGATTCTGCAACTGGTGCGATTATGACACCGATTTATCAAACCTCAACTTATGTACAAGATGCTGTTGGTGTTCATAAAGGATTTGCCTATGCAAGAAGTAATAATCCAACGAGGCAAGCATTAGAAAATAATTTAGCAGCTTTAGAGAATGGAGCAGTTGGTGTCTGTTTTGGTAGTGGTTTAGCAGCAATAGATGCGGTGATTAAACTATTAAAAAGTGGTGACGAAATATTATCTATTAATGATTTATATGGCGGTTCTTATCGCTTGATGCGTCGTATTTTTGAGCCTTTTGGTATTCAATCTCGCTTTGTTAGCATGGATAATCCATTAGAATTTGAGAAAGAAATTGGAGCAAATACAAAATTGATTTGGATAGAAACGCCAACTAATCCGATGTTAAATATCGTAGATATTGAGGCGATTTGTGCGATTGCAAAACGACATAATATTTTGACTTGTGTTGATAATACTTTTGCTTCGCCTTATTTACAACAACCAATTAGTTTAGGTGCAGATTTGGTAATGCATTCTGCAACTAAATATCTTGGCGGACATTCTGATGTCGTTTTAGGTGCTGTGATTGCAAGTACGGAAGAATTAGGGCAACGATTACGCTTCATTCAAAATGCTTCTGGAGCAATTTGTGGACCTCAAGATGCTTTTCTGGTACTTCGAGGTATCAAAACTTTACACCTTAGAGTACAACGAGCTTGTGAAAACGCTGAAAAAATTGCTCATTTTCTACTCGAACAACCACAAGTTGCTAATGTCTATTATCCTGGTTTAGTTACACATCCAAATCATGATATTGCAAAAAAGCAAATGAAAAATTTTGGTGGAATGGTTTCTTTCGATTTAAAAGAAGATACGTTTGAAGCAGCACAGCATATTTTGAGTAATACACATTATTTTTCTTTAGCAGAATCTCTTGGCGGAGTAGAATCTTTAATTGGTCATTCTGCTTCAATGACACATGCATCCATTCCAAGAGAAGAACGTTTGAAAGTCGGTTTGACGGATTCTTTGATGCGTTTAAGCATTGGAATTGAAGATGTAGACGATTTAGTCGGAGATTTGAAAAAGGCTTTGACTAAATCTTAGATTAAGTACTTGGACACAAGTAGCGAATAATAAATTATCTTTTTTCGTTATTTCGTAATTATTCAATATTACCATGAAACTCACCCCAACCCCTCTCTTGAAAAAGAGGGGAGCAA
>CAZEOC010000423.1:2630-3742 GCA_964513525.1 uncultured Saprospiraceae bacterium
TGATTTTTTTAGCCCCTCTTTTTTAAGAGAGGGGTTGGGGTGAGTTTAAACGTTTAAAATTCTTCCTTTCTCTTTATAGTTTACTTATATTCCCAACAGTCCACTTCTGCATCTGTGAACTCATTTGACTCTATCAAATTCTGGTAAGTTGTTCTATTAAATTGTTCATTTTCTGAACTACTTGTGTTTTGATTATAAAACATCGCATAACCTTTCCAATGCTCTATATCGTAAGCAATATCTAACAAACACTCGCAGTAAGCAGTTTGAATATCAGGATTATTCTCTAAATATTTTGCTTTTGTAATCAATCCATAACGTTGTACCGTTTCTGGTGTTGGATAATTCAAATGTAGCTTATTTGTTGTTTTGACTTTTGAAGAATAAGTCACCAAAAAAGCATCCTCACTTTTGACTGGAAAACCATTCTCTAAAATTGGATTTGGAATTTCTACTGTTTCTACAATATCTCGAACATAACGTAAAGAATCTCTATAAGTATAAAAAATGTGATATTGATTTTGTATTTCTTCTATATTAATCGTCGCTACACTAATTACTCCATTATCTTTTAAATTATTCCAAATAAAATTATCCTTAATTGCAAACATCACTACTATTGCGATGGCAACAAAAGCGAATAAACCAGAAAAAGTCATCAAGGAATACTGAATGTTTTTCTTATTAATTTGCTTTCGAATCTGATTAAGTGGTGTTTCTGCTTTTGTATCGAATTCTATTTCGTATTTGTATCGACCATTAATAATTTTGAAAGAAATAATACATAATTCATCATCAATAAAAAAGGAGAAAGATGTTGGTTTAAAGACTTTTCGTTCAGCTAAAACTATCTTTTTATCACAATAAATTAGAAAGTGTCCCAACTTTGGGCTGTGCAATACACCAACGATATTTCGTTTGCCTCTTCCACTGATGTAAACCCATTTTGCTTTATTCAAGGTAAAATGATTTTCGATTTTTTAATATATTATTATTGAGTAGTCAGACCATTTCATTACCAAAGAACAGAAATCAGAATCTGTTCAAGATACATTCGGTCGTCTGATTTCTATCTTCCACTGAATCGTCATAATACCATTACTAACGACTTA
>CAZEOC010000424.1:0-3735 GCA_964513525.1 uncultured Saprospiraceae bacterium
GGAGAAGCTAATGATTACTTCGGTAAAGGCTTATCTGGTGCAAGATTGATTATTCATCCAAGTAAAAATGCCAAATTCGTTGCCAGCGAAAATATGATTATCGGAAACGTTGCTTTTTATGGTGCAACTTCTGGTCAGGCTTATATTAATGGAAAAGCAGGAGAACGTTTCTGTGTTCGTAATTCTGGGGTCGAAGCTGTTGTCGAAAACATTGGTGATCACGGTTGTGAATATATGACTGGCGGTTTGGTTATCGTATTAGGAGAAACTGGTAAAAACTTCGCAGCTGGAATGAGTGGTGGAATGGCTTATATTTATAATAAAGCTGGTGATTTCAATGAGAAATGCAATCCAGAAATGGTTGATTTAGATCCGCTTTCTGAGAAAGATTTAGAATTATTAAAAACTAAAATCAAAATGCACTTCGAATTCACTAAAAGTGAAGTTGCCGAAGGAATCTTAGAAAATTGGGCAACCGAAAGTCAACACTTTATTAAAGTAATGCCAAGAGATTACAAAAAAGCATTGGAGAAAAAAGCAGCTATAAATGATAACTTAGTTGCAGCATAGTTTTTAATTTAGGTATCGGACACCTTGAAGGTGTCCGATACCTAATGAAATATTAAAAAAATCATCATGGGAAATCCAAAAGGATTCTTGAAACATACAAGAGAATTACCAAAATATAGACCTGTCGATGAACGGGTTGAAGATTATAATGATTTATATCAGCCATTTTCGGACGAAAAAACCGTAACTCAAGCTTCTCGTTGCATGGATTGTGGCGTTCCGTTTTGTCATAATGGTTGTCCATTAGGAAATATTATTCCTGAGTTCAATGATGCCGTTTATGAAGAAGATTGGGAACTGGCTTTCGAAATATTGAGCAGTACCAATAATTTTCCAGAATTCACTGGTAGAATTTGTCCTGCACCTTGCGAAAAAGCATGTGTTTTAGGAATTAATCAACCGCCAGTTGCTATTGAACATATCGAAAAATCAATCGCAGAAAAGGCATATGAAAATGGTTATGCGAAAGCAAATCCACCAGAAAAAAGAACTGGAAAAACAGTTGCAGTTGTAGGTTCTGGACCAGCAGGTTTGGCAGCAGCAGCGCAATTGAATAAAGCGGGACATTTAGTAACCGTTTTTGAACGTGCTGATAGAATTGGCGGACTTTTACGTTACGGAATTCCAGATTTCAAATTGGAAAAATGGACGATAGACAGAAAAGTTGCTTTGATGGAAGAAGAAGGAATCACTTTCAAAACAAATGCAAATATTGGAGAAAACATTCCAGTTACTGACTTGACAGATAATTTTGATGCAGTTGTACTTTGTGGCGGCTCTACTGTTCCGAGAGATTTACCTATCAAAGGTCGAGGTTTCAAAGGGGTTCATTTTGCGATGGACTTTTTGACACAGAACAATAAACGTGTTGCTGGAGATGCTATTTCTAAAGAAGAAACCGTACTTGCAACAGATAAAAATGTTTTAGTTATTGGTGGCGGTGATACGGGTTCTGATTGTGTAGGAACATCTAATCGTCATAAGGCAAAATCTGTAACTCAAATTGAGTTATTAGTAAAACCACCAAACGAAAGAGCAGAAAGTACGCCTTGGCCGCTTTGGCCAATGGAATTACGAACTTCAAGTTCTCATGAAGAAGGTTGCGACCGTAAATGGGCAATTTTAACTAAAGAGTTTGTTGGAGATAAACACGGATATTTAAAAGCTGTGAAATTGGTTGATATTGAATGGACAATTGGCGAAAATGGTCGTGGTTCATTTACTGAAATCGAGGGAACAGAAAGAGAAATCCCTTGTGAATTAGCTTTATTAGCTATCGGTTTTGTTCATCCTTTACATGACGGAATGTTGCACCAACTAAAGGTGGAATTGGATAATCGTGGAAATGTTAAAGCAGATGATTATAAAACTTCTGTTGATAAAATATTTACGGCTGGAGATATGCGTCGTGGTCAATCTTTAGTGGTTTGGGCGATTGCAGAAGGTCGAGAAGCAGCAAGAAAGGTCGATGAATTCTTGGAAGGCGAAAGTCTTTTAGAAGCAAGAGATGAAGGCGTTTTAAGTTTGGCTTATTAAGTACTTGGATAAATTCTGTGATTAGTTGCCCGTTGAGTAATATTAATATCGTGGTAGTGATTATTACTACTAATCTTAATTAAAATTCAACAGGCGACTTCCCATTATTTTTACAGAATTTATCAAAGAACTAAATATTACAAAAGTATTTATTCCATATCTAAATTGTTAGGTGCGCCTTTTGGCGTACCTTTTTTTGTGTAATGAAGTTCTGAAAACGAAAAATCTCCCAAATACAATTCTCACTATCTGAAATGTCTTCTTATTCATAAAAAAAGAAAATGCTATAATAATGGAATGTTTTTAGTCGAAAAGGAAGCAGTACACCTTTTGATTTTTAAACACTTAAGTATCTGAACACAATCAAACAAGCGTTCTAACTTGTACAGACCGAAATAATGTAGTATTATTATTTCTTATTTTTCAATTTTTCCAATTGTTCAGCATCCGCTAAATCTTGTAATCTTCCTGCATTTTTTTTAGCAATGATTAAATCATTAATTGATAAAAATTTCACTTGAATATCATCAATTTCGCCATCAATCCGACGATTATAGCATTCTTCAAAATCAACACCATTTACATCCATTAATAGGTCAATTCGATAAGGTTCATAGCCAAGTTGAATAATGTTATCGGCATCAGAAAAATCACTTTTATCTAAACCAAGACTTCCGAAACCAAAATCTTGAATGACTTGTAATAGTTTTTCAATATTGTCGTCAGTCATCCAAAGCCAAAAATCAATATCTTTTGTATAACGAGGATAACCATGAAAATTAACCGCATATCCACCAATTACAAGGTATTGAACATTATGAGCGTTTAACAACTCGATAAACTCTTTGAAATCTTTGTCCAGTTCCATATTTTTGATTATTTATAAATTGTCTTATCGTTTCTAATTCTGCCATTCGTTCATTATAAGATAATGATAACCAATATTTTATATTACTATCATCTTCTCCTTTTTTAATAATTTTTATCCGTTTTATCATTTTAATTTTTTAATGAAATTATCCAACTATTTTGGTCTGAATTAAAGAATACTGTTTATTTGGTGTTGGTTTTCCTCATTCAATTTTGTAACCTGATATAACCTTTAAGAGAACCGTATTTCTGAGTTTTAGTAAGATAACGAAAATAAGGATTTTTCACTTGTTTTGCAAGTTTAGATGAAGGCGTTTTGAGTTTAGCTTACTAAGTACTTGGATAAATTCTGTGATTAGTCGCCCGTTGAGTAATATTAATATCGTGGTAGTGATTATTACTACTAATCTTAATTAAAATTCAACAGGCGACTTCCCATTATTTTTACAGAATTTATCAAAGAACTAAATATTACAAAAGTATTTATTCCATATCTAAATTGTTAGGTGCGCCTTTTGGCGTACCTTTTTTTGTGTAATGAAGTTCTGAAAACGAAAAATCTCCCAAATACAATTCTCACTATCTGAAATGTCTTCTTATTCATAAAAAAAGAAAATGCTATAATAATGGAATGTTTTTAGTCGAAAAGGAAGCAGTATACTTTTGATTTTTAAACTTAAGCATCTGAACACAATCAAACAAGCGTTCTAACTTGTTCTTTTTTCACTATACTTCTTTAAAAAATGTTCGTATAACTCG
>CAZEOC010000425.1:0-3727 GCA_964513525.1 uncultured Saprospiraceae bacterium
CTTGATAGCGTTTTTTGTAAAATAAAGGCATTAGGAAAGCGATGAGAAAAGCAATTAATCCGCTTAATCCACTGGAAGCAGCAAAAAATAAAAATTGATTATGTGGTTTTTTAGGTTTCAAATTTGGATAATATTCGTTGTATTTAATTTGAAGTTCATTTTTTAAATCTCCAATTCCTGTTCCGAACGCCATATTTTCTCTAAAAACCGTCCAACCCATATCCAAAGAAGCAATACGTTGACCATCAGAAAAACCATCTCGATTGCCTTTTGTAAACATATCAACATCATATTTAAAATAGTCAATCTTATTTTTTAGTGCAGGAATAGTGTAGTAAGCACCAATTGGCAACAGAATAAGAACTGGAAAAATGACAGCAAACAACCAGAAACGTTTCGTATGAATAATGTAATAAAAAGCCATCACTCCAAGTGCCATATACAATGAAACTAAGCCAGATTTAACACTTAAAACATGAGCCACGACAAACAGAAAAAATGTCAAAAAACTAATCAAGTGTTTTTCCCAATGGTACTTAAACACATATTGAATATAGCGTAACCAGATACCGCAAATCACTGCAATTGCCATTAGAATACTAAAACGAATATGATGAATAGGCGTTGGAATAGGCGTTCCATTGTGGATTCGTTCTGTGATATATGCGTAATCTAAACCGTAATTAATCATTGTTCCTAATCCTGCTATTGACGCAATGATTAGAAATGAATAAATAATTTTAGAAAATTCGGTTGAAGTAAATTTAGGAAGGTTTACAAAAATAATAGGCAAAATCAAGAAAGGTAGTTTCAAGCGAATTTGTTTACTCCAGAAATCAAGGGAATCAGAGTTTAAACCACTTAACAAAACAATAAAAAATATAGAAATAATCGCTAAATAATCCAGTCTTTTAAGTAATCGTATGTTTTTAAAAAATGATTTATTCCATCCAATTTTCAATGGTTTTATATCAATGTCAAAAACTGCAACAGCAGCTAACCCTATTGTAGCCATACTCACCCATGCGGCACTACAGAAAAGCATTGCTAAATAGAAAATACAAAAAAATGAAACTATTCTCTCACGAACCATATTCAATTACGAATTACAAACTAGGAAATCATAATTACGAATCAGCACTAATGCATACAACTCGTAATTATGAATTTCTAATTCTTAATTAATTTATAGTGTAACGGACATACTTGATGGTTTTACCATGTTCGAGGTGCATTTTTTCGTAATAAGTTTTCACTTCTAGTTCTTCTGTAAACAAATCCAAAGCATAAATATCATCATTATGATAAATCATGTTCAGTTTTTCTTCTTCGATTGTATCTACTGTAAACTGATATAAAGTCGGATCATCGGTCTTTAAATGTACCAAACCTCCTTTTTTAAGTAGTTTTCTATAAATTTTCAAAAATCGACTAGAAGTTAAACGACGTTGCGCTTTACTTTTTCTTAAAAATGGATCTGGAAAAGTGATCCAAATTTCGCTTACTTCATTTTCGTCAAAAAATAAATCTAATTGTTCGATACGAGTACGCAAAAATGCAGCATTACCCATTTTTTCTTGCATCGCAATTTTTGCACCTTTCCAAATTCGATTTCCTTTGATATCGACACCAATGAAGTTTTTATCTGGATATTTTTGAGATAAAGCAACGGTATATTCACCACCGCCACATGCCAATTCTAATACAATCGGATTATCATTTTTAAAATGCTTTTCATGCCAATGACCTTTCATTTGCACTTCTTCACCTTCGCAATCGACCAATTTTGGGTCTTTGACGTCGTAATTCTGATATGTATTCGAGAATGTCGATAACTCACTAAATCTTGCTAATTTATTTTTTCCCATTGTACTAAGATCAAATCTTTATATAAATATTTCAACAAAAGTCTTTATAAAATCAAAACTTCCCTAATTTTAATCAATAAATTAATATCTATATTCTAAATTTTAGAATAATACATTGATAATTCGTATTATACATCGTCTTTAGAAGCTGTTTAAATTTATAATTTTAACTATATGATGCTTCTTTTTCCGTCATCATTTTAAATTAGTATTGTACTCAAATGGCAACCAAATTCAGTTTTAAAGATTTTAGTTTTAAAAAATTCCTTTGGAAAAGCGTTAAGCTAGTTTTCTGGGCACATGTTGCTCTGATTACGATTGTTGGTTTAATGTCTATTTACATGATTTGGTTCAATCCTCCAACTGGAACGCTGATTCTTTATCGTGCAGAACTCAACTTTTCAAATATCAAAAAACCGTCAGCATTGAAAATGGAAGAAATTCCAGAAATTTTCATTCATGATTTGCTCAATGCAGAAGATGGAAGATTTAGAGAACATTGGGGCTTTGATGTAGAAGCGATAAAACGAGCTAGAGAACTTAACGAAAAAGCAGGTTACAAAGCGTATGGAGCTAGTACAATTAGCCAACAACTAGCTAGAACGTTGTTTTTAATACCAAACAAAACCTACTTCCGTAAATATCTGGAGTTGATTATTTCTGTTGAAATGGATTTGATTTTGAGTAAAGATAGGATTCTGGAACTCTATTTAACTTATGCTGAACTAGGAGACAAAATATATGGTGTTCAAGACGCTAGTCAATATTATTACAAAAGAAATTTTTCTAAAATCAGTGCTGACCAGCGAATAAGGTTATTAGTGATTCTAGCAAGTCCAATTAAATATGGACCATACAATTTCGATTCAAATCGTTTACTTCGCAAACGTTACAAGAATATTCGTAGATGGCATTAATAGCTTGTTTGTCAGCATGTTGTAAAGTCCAATTATTTCATCATGACTTTTAAAAGAGCTTCATGCTGAGCTACTGAGCATCTATTAACAACCTTTTTTAACTCAAAAACATATTGACCTATGAAAACATTTTTTACTACTTCTTTGCTATTCCTCCTTCCTATTTTTGCTTTTAGTCAAAACGTTCAATTCAACATAAGTGGACGAAGTGGCTACGCATTTTCAAATCAAACAGAATATCAACGGACTTACGAAAACATCACGAATCGTTCTTACTTAAACGACTCAATGGCTATAGAAATCAAAGGAAATAATATTTTTAGTTTTGTTGCCAACTACAAACCCAAAGTACCCTATGAATTAGAAGCTAATATTAATTTCCCGATTTCTAAAAATGTTTCTATTCAGACAGGTATCGGCTTTAATTGGCTAAATTTTAAAAGAACTTCTCAGATTACTAATTATGAAAATATTGCTTTTCAGCAAGATACTGTTCCGTTTGATTGGAATAATACTAATTATACACAACTATGTGATAGAGTTACCAATCCTGAATTGCTAGATGAACGAGAAGATGGAGAGCGTTACAGTACACTTAATTTAACAATTCCTATTAGTATAAAATATCATATCGCACCTACAAAATTTTCAATTAAAGCTGGTATTTATATGCAAACGCCTATTTATAGTCAAGTCAGTAGAGATTTTATTACTACTGAATCAGAGGAAACACCAACTGAAACCGTTTGTACTTATGTCTTAAATGAAATTAATGATAATACAGGACAACGATTTAAGGATTTACAATTAGGATATCATGCTGAATTAGAATATGAATTAAAGAGAAAACTTAAACTAAGTCTTTTTTTTGCACAAAATTTATCTAGTCTAACGCACAATTATTATTCTTTTGCTCAAACGAATTCAGAAGACAAGTTCTTA
>CAZEOC010000426.1:0-3717 GCA_964513525.1 uncultured Saprospiraceae bacterium
CTCCTTTTGTAAATCTTGGATTTTAAATCACTATCTTTGTTTTGCTTGTTTTAATATTACTGTTCAGAAAACAGATATCAGACCGTTTTACTATCAGATGTCAGACGATTTGGAGTGTATTTTCTGACAGTCAATGACGGTCTGACAATGAAATGGTCTGACTTCTAATTTCTTGCTGAATAGTTACGAAAATTTGCCTATTTCAAGTGAACTTGACTTAAATCTAATTTCAGAAAAAATTGAATTATTAGATAAAGAATGGGAAAGTCAATTGCCAAATTTTATGGAAGATGGGAAATTACCTGATTTATATGCTTTTGATTATAATATAAATCATATTGTATATTTTACTATTTCACTTATCTTGCTCATTGTAGGATTGGCTTTGGCAAATGCTTATGTTGTCATTTTTACTTGTATTTTATTAGTACTATTGACTTTGGTAGTTGCTTTTTCTAATAATGATATTCGAAAAATTGACTATGAGAATGCTAAGAAAAGCTATGAAAGAGAGCGAGAAAAGCTTTTGAAAATGATGTATTAATAATTTAGTATTTCTGATAATAAAAGCACTGAAGCAAAACTTTTATAATTCAATTTGTCCTAATTTATAATAAGGTATTTGTATCCAAACAAAGAAAATATTAAGGATTCTAAATACGAAACCAATAGTTTATCTTTTTTGATTACACACTTGAAAAGTTTAATAAAATTAGTTATATTTGTATTTCCCTTATTGATGATTGATTTTAAATCAAATAAGATAATTAATATCTAAACTATGCTAAATAATGTTGATATCGTAAATGTCCTTTTCTTGGATATTGAAACCGTTTCAGAATACAAAAGTTATAATGATTTAACTGAAGAATTCAAAAAACTTTGGCGATTAAAAACTCGTCAAGTATTGAGAAAATATGATGAGGAAATTACTGAAGAAGAAGCAATAGCAGCTTATACAGAACGAGCAGGGATTTTTGCAGAATTTGGTAAAATTTGTTGTATTTCTGTTGGATTCATTACAAGAGACCAAAATGGTGAATTGAAAGCAAGAATTAAATCTTATGCAAGTCATGATGAAAAAGTACTATTAGAAGATTTTTCTAAACTACTAAATGGACATTTCAATAATCCAAATACACATTATTTCTGTGGTCATAACATTAAAGAGTTTGATATTCCTTATATCTGTAGAAGAATGTTAAAACATCAGATGGAGTTTCCAAGATTATTAAATATTCCAGGTAAAAAGCCTTGGGAATTAAACTATATGTTAGATACGTTGGAGCTTTGGAAATTCGGTGATTATAAGAATTATACAGCACTGAAAGTATTAACTGCAATGTTTGGAATTCCTTCTCCAAAAGATGATATTGATGGAAGTGAAGTAGGAAGTACTTATTGGGAATTAGATGATTTAGAAAGAATTGCAATATATTGTGAAAAAGATGTTTTGGCAGTTGTTCATTTATTAATGAAATATAAATTAATGGATTTGATTCCTGTAGAAGATGTACAGTTTGTAGATAGAGAATAATTATTTCTCAAAAAACTCACTTGATAAGTTCAACTTATTAAGTGAGTTTTTTAATTTATCACTTTATGAAATTAAAGAAATTATCTTACTCCTAAATAATTAAATTATTACTTTTTCCATTGGGAATGGTTTTGATTATAGCCGCTCAAATTTTTCTAAATGATAATAAATCTTATCTATTTCTTATCGGATTAGTTCTTGTCTCATTTGTATTCTTAAAGTATTTATTAGTACAAATTAGCCGCTTGTTTTATAGAACAATTCGAATATCTATTTCTATTGAAAGTTTATTTGAACTCATAGATGTTATCATTGCGGAAACTCAATGGGAATATGGAGAAATCAATCAGGAAACCATTCAACTAACGATTCAAAAATCAAATCAACCAACAATGTTCTTTTATATTATCCATAAAGAAAATCGACTGTATTTACATTGTTTGCATGAAGATATAAGTTTCTTTGATTTCAAAGATGATACAACAAGAACTGAAATTAATTGGTTTGAGAACAAACTACAAGAACAAAAAGCTAATAGACATATTAGAGCGATTCTAAGGAGAGAAATTGCGGTTGAACGGCAATTGAATAAATAAAATTATTAAGGAATAGAATTAGATTTTAAGGATGAATTTGTTTTTTATAACTTTACAGTTATTAAAAACACTGAATTGTTAGAAGAATAAAATTCAAAAAAGCAATGCTGAAGAGAGTCACTAAATATTTTACAACAGAGATTTGGAACATTCGAACTAAAAGTTTGAATCAATGGGCAGCTGTTTGGATTTATTCACTTCGGGTTATTTATATAGCAATTAGGGATTTTATTCGAGATGATGGTTCTGTAAGAGCTTCAGCATTAACCTATTATACAATTCTAACGATAGTTCCAGTTTTAGCCATGGCATTTGGAATAGCTCAAGGTTTTGGTTTCGAAGAGAATTTAGAGCGACAAATCTTATCTCAATTTAGAGGACAAGAGGAAATTATACAACAAATTTTCACTTTTGTTAGTGCAACTTTAGAGAGAACTCGAGGAGGATTAATTGCTGGAGTTGGTGTTGTTTTGTTATTCTATTATGTTTTCAGAATTATGTTTAATATTGAAAATACAATGAATGCGATTTGGAAAGTTGAAGAAACTCGTCCTCCAATTCGTAAATTAACGGATTACATTTCTTTAATGATATTAGGACCAATTATCGTAATTCTTTCTGGTAGTTTGAATGTTTATATTCAAGCAACTGTGAGAAATATTACCTCTCAAAATGCACTTTTAGAACAGATAAGTCCATTAATAAATACACCTTTACGATTAGTACCTTATGTAATGATTTGGTTGGTTTTGACTTTAGTTTATATGGTAATGCCAAACAAGAAAGTCAATTTTATTCCTGCCTTAATAGCAGGTGTTTTAGCTGGAACAGCTTACCAACTTACACAATGGGGATATATTACTTTTCAAGTCGGTGCATCGAATGCAAGTGCTATTTATGGTAGTTTTGCCGCTTTGCCTTTGTTTTTAATTTGGGTACAATTGAGTTGGACGATTATTCTTTTTGGTGCGGAAGTTTCGCATGCAATTCAAACTATAGATTTGCATGAACAAAGAAAAGATGCTGCTGGAGTTTCGCCATATTTTAAGAAAATATTGACTTTACATACTTTGCATTTAATTATTGAAAAATTCAAAAATGCGGAAGACCCGTTGACAGACCAAGAATTGGCGAAGGAATTAGATGTTCCTTTACCAATCATAATTGAAATTCTTCAAAATTTATATTCGGCTAATATTATTTCTCGTACAAAACGAATCAAATCTGAAGCTGTTGCTTATCAACCAGCTCGAGATACTGAAAAGTTAAATATTGTAACGGTATTGAGTACTTTAGAGAAAAATGGTGTGAATCAATTGAAAATGAATACTTCTGAGACTTTTGATAAGATTAAAGCAGCTGTAGAAAGTTTAGAAAATGATAATGAAAAATCTGACTTTAATTTATTACTAAAAAAGATTGAAGGTAAAAAAGAATCGTAATTATTAAATTAGCAACCTATAAGTTTTCAAAATTTATAGGTTGCTAATTCTACACTAATATACAAAGTACTTAAATCTTAATCGTTACTATTTATAAGACAGATATCAAATGTTTTGAAATATATTTTCTGTCAATAAAATG
>CAZEOC010000427.1:0-3715 GCA_964513525.1 uncultured Saprospiraceae bacterium
ATAGTATGTAGATTACATTGTTCTAGTAGATCTTTTTTAAGGCGTGTTTTCATGCCTTCGCCAAACAGAAAACCATCTGGTAAAACAACTGCAGCACGACCGTTAGTTTTAAGAAGCTTTATAACGAGTGCCATGAACAAGTCAGCTGTTTCTCTTGTTCTTAACGTTGCAGGGAAGTTACTTTCAACACCGTCTTCCTCTACACCGCCAAATGGAGGATTAGTGATGATTACGTTAACACGGTCTTTCTCTCCATAGTCGCGATACGGTCGAGAACTCAACATGTTTTTATGTTCGATTTGAACTGGCTCATCAATGCCATGCAATATCATGTTAGTAGTGCACAGCATATGAGGCAGTGATTTCTTTTCTACACCATGAATGCTCTTGATCATTTTTTCTTGATCTTCGGCAGAGTTTACGTATTTGTCTTTTTTGTGATCAATCGTACAAGCTAGAAAGCCACCAGTGCCGCAGGCTGGATCAAGAACGCTTTCTTCTAGTTTCGGATCAACGCGGTCAACAATAAATTTAGTGACCGCTCTAGGTGTGTAAAACTCACCCGCATTACCTGCGCTTTGGAGGTCTTTGAGTATTTGTTCATAGATGCCACCAAAGGTATGACGGTCTTCGGTGTTGTTAAAGTTAATTTCACATATTTTATTAATGACTTGGCGCAGTAGTGTGCCAGACTTCATGTAGTTGTAGGCGTCTTCAAAAATGTTGCGAATGACTCGAGCTCGTTTTCCCGCTTCACCTTGTGTGCTTAACTTTTCTTTTAATGTTGGGAATAGTTGAAGATTGATGAAATCTGCCAGTTCGTCACCTGTCATTCCCTCTGAGTCTGTAGCCCAATTACGCCAGCGTAAATGCTCTGGCAATGGAGATTTAAATTCACCTTCATCTGCAAAAAGCTCAATTTCGGCTTCACGGTCGTCGTATATTTTTAAAAAGAAAAGCCAAACAAGTTGGCTGATACGCTGTGCATCTCCATCCACGCCCACGTCTTTACGCATGATGTCTTGAATGGATTTGATTACGCCACTGATATTGCTCATTGGTTATATATGCCTAATTTAACGGTAAAAAATTTATCTTCTATGCTCTTTGACTTTGATCAAAAAGGTTAAGCTCTAGCTCTTGCAAGGCGCTTTCATATTGGTCACGGCCACCGAATACGTCGTTAACGATTTCCATCGGCGTCCCCATACTGTCAAAAGGCTTTAGAAATAAGACCTTGTTGCTTTCGATGGTGGTAATACCTTCGTCCGCATATTTTTCGAGTAGCGCTTCAAGCACTTCGCGAGCCTGATCGCCATATTTGGTGAAGTAATCACGTTTTTTGACGTTATTCGCTCGTTCACTGCGTGTGAGTGGTGGCTGGTCGTAAGCGATGTGGCAAATTAAATCGAACATACCAAAACCTTTGCCAACCACTTTTTCTAGGTTGTCGAAACTCACACCACGTTCGGCTAATTCATCAAGAATGGCTTGTTTCTTCTTTGTGGTGTTCCATTTTTTTATGAATGTGTCGAGTGAATCAAACTCTTCTCGAATTTGTTTTCGACTGTAGTCTTTATAAGACTCAGTGACAAGCTGACCGTCTTCGCTCATGTACTCCACACGCTCAGCTAAAATTTGCACGTCTACGCCGCTTACTCGATATTTCTCACGCTCTTCCTTTATTTCATCGTCCGAGGTGTCGTCAGGGTTATCTGGATCTGGTGGAACGGGGTCATCGTCGTCATCAGGCTCGTAAATTACTACTGGATCACCGTCAAATTCTGGGTCGCTGAATAATTCAGTAGCCTTTTTGAAATCCATGATCGTGAAGAAGTATTTATTGTTCTCTTCGTCAATACGAGTACCACGACCAATAATTTGTTTGAAGGTAGTCATTGAGTTGATAGATTTATCAAGAACTATGAGTTTGCAGGTTTTAGCATCCACGCCAGTGGACATGAGCTCTGAAGTAACTGCAATGACTGGGAATGCTTGTTCTGGGTCAATGAAGTTATCAAGCTCAGCTTTTCCTTCAGCATTATCACCAGTGATCCGCATTACATATTTAGGATTGTCTAAGGCTATTTGACCTGCGGCATTTACAATGGCAGAACGCATTCTTTCGGCGTGATCAATGTTGTCACAAAAGATAATAGTCTTTTGCATAGGGTCAGTTGCATTTAATAACTTCATGGTTCGTTCTGCAACTAAACGTGTACGTTCGTTCAAGACAAGAGTTCGATCCATGTCTGATTGATTATATGTTCGGTTTTCGATTTCCTGGCCTGAGTCATCTGTCATGCCTTGTGGAGGCGTCCAACCTTGCAAGTCTTTATCGATATCAATCCGTACTACTTTATAGGGAGCTAAGAAACCGTCATCAATACCTTGCTTTAAGGTATAGGTATAAATTGGGTCACCAAAGTATGTGATGTTTGATACATATTCCGTTTCTTTCGGTGTTGCTGTTAAGCCTATCTGAGTTGCACTTTCAAAATATTTGAGAATCTCTCTCCAAGCTGAATCTTTAGAAGCACTTCCTCTATGGCACTCGTCAATAACGATAAGATCAAAGAAGTCTGGAGAGACTTGTTTAAAAATCTTGTCTTCTTCATCAGGTCCCGTCATTGCTTGGTAAAGACCTAGATGAATTTCGTAGGATGGGTCTATCTTACGGTTTTTGATCTTAGTCATCGTCGGACCGAAAGGCTTAAAATCATTGCTTAAGGTTTGATCAGCTAAGATATTTCGGTCAACAAGAAATAGTATTCTTTTCGCTTTACGTGCTTTCCATAAGCGCCATATGATTTGGAAGGTCGTGTAAGTTTTTCCTGTGCCCGTTGCCATCACAAGAAGAATGCGATTTTCACCTTTGGCAATGGCTTCAATTGTTCGGTTAATTGCTTCTAATTGATAATAGCGAGGCTCTTTGCCTGAACCATCGCTGTAGTATGGTTCAAGAGCTAATTTTTCGGCATCGTCTTCAATATTGTGAAATTTTCTATATCTACTCCAAAGCTCATTTGGTGACGGAAAGTCTGCAAGAGGAATCTCTGTTTCAATATCTTCGCCTGAAGCAGGTACTTTGTTGTGTGATGCGAAAGCATCTCCGTTAGAACTATATGCGCTCGGTACTTCTAATAATTCAGCATAGCCCAATGCTTGTTGCATTCCATCACTAACAGTTTTATTGTTTTCTTTAGCTTCAACAACAGCAACTTGTACACCAAATTCTTTGTATAGAACATAGTCAGCGAATTTCTTTTTTTTCTTATTTCGTGATGAAAGGTTTCCACGAACGATAACTGGTCCTGGTGTTAGGGTGACTTCACGACGAATTTGTGTCATCTCATCCCAACCAGCATCAACGATGGCAGGAGTAATAAATTTTGCTTTGATGTCAGATTCGCTTAATTCTCGCTTTTCTTTTTTATCCATTATTAACACCTCCCTATTTTTATTGTTGAGTCATTTTAAGATGTATTCCAGACAGTCTAAAGTTCTTTTCAACCCTATATAAAGACCATATTTTCATCAGTTATCAGGTGAGGATAACTAATTATTGACTGAGAAAATAGAGTAAATTGATCTAGTAGTTAAAATATCTCATATCAAGTATTAAATTATCAACCTAAGAACTATTTAAACAGAATCTTTAACTCCTCTCTAAAAGTTGGTAAATAACCACAGTTTCGGTAAACTATCCTACCAA
>CAZEOC010000428.1:0-3695 GCA_964513525.1 uncultured Saprospiraceae bacterium
CTAATTCCCAATTTCCGTTATCGTCTTGTGTCGCTCCAATGTGTGTATTATTGCTTCTACGACTACTTGTACCTGAAACATAAATGAAGTCTCCTACCCTTTTTACATGCGGATAATTGCCCAAAGGTTGTGCTTTCCCTTGGATTACTTTTGATTCAATTTGCATTTTTTTTAGTATTTCAATTTTTCGTAATTATATGGAATTACAATTTTACAAATATTTAATTAAAGTTTAATTACCTACAGAATTTTTTATCTTTAATTACTATTTTTTAATTAACCATTCAAATTCATTTATTATGCAAATAAAGCTTTATTCTCAACCAATTATATTTATAATCATTGGTTTACTAATATTTTCTACCAAGATTGAAGCAAAGAGTTTTCAAAGCCTTGAACGAAATACAGAATCTACCGACTTTTTAAAGTCTATAAAGGATAAATGGACCAAAAAGATAAAACAACGCTTCGTAAAAAAGCAGTATCAAAATAAAGGTGAAAAAATCAAAACTGGTGCTAAATGGGCTTACTTTTTAGGACTTGGCAGTTTATTTTTATTAGGAATTGGATTTTTTCTAATTTATCTTTTAGGATATATGGCAACCGTAAGCACTATTTGTTTTTTAATCGCACTTATTGCCGCAGTTGTTGGAGGTGTTTGGTCTATTATTATACTTAGAAAAATAAAAAAATCAGCAGATTCAAGCGAATACAATAAAAGTAAAAATTTGGCTAAATCTGGTTTAATATTTTCCTTATTAACTGGCTTGATTCCGATAGTCGTATTAATATCAATACTAATGTCGATTTAATACTAAAGGATATTTTAGTAAATTGCTTTAATCATTACAGGTTTTGTATTTTCAACTATTATTTTTTAATTAATCTTTTAAATTTATTTATCATGAAAACTAAGATACATTTTCAACCAATCATATTTATAATAATTGGTTTACTAATTTTTTCTACAAATATTGAAGCAAAGAGTTTTCAAAATATTGAACCAATCAATAGAGAATCTACGGGCTTTTTTAAATCTATAAAGGGAAAATGGACCAAAAAGATAGAAAAAATCTTTTCGAAGAGTAGGCAGAAGACAACAGATGAAAAAATCAAGAAAATTGGTTTATTAGCTTTTATTGTAGGAGTAAGTAGTTTACTATTATTAATAGTTGCAACTATTTACTTGGCACCGATACTTTTTGTTTTTGCTGGTCTTGCGGCAATAGCTGGAGATATTTTATCAATTATAACACTTCGTAGAATTAAAAAATCAGATGACCCGCGTCAGCATCATTTAGTTAAGAAGTTGGCTATATCTGGATTAATATTTTCATTGTTAACAGGAGTAATTCCACTTGTACTATTAGGATTGGTATTAATATCTCTTTAATTATTCCCATTATCAATTTTCTAAAAGCAAATTATAATCCACTAAAAGTGATATAATTTGCTTTTAGAAAATTGTAAATTATTCAATCTCAGATACAACTTTCAAAGCTTCTTCCAAACTCACATTTTCCTTATCTCTAACTAATTTTAATAAAGCAGCATCTTGCAAACGACCTTTTCGCATCGCTTCTGAATAGGGCATATTTTCATTAAAAGTAACCAAAGAATATTTAGAATAATACTCCGGAAATTGTTGTTCTAATTGCATTTCCAAACCTCGCTTTTTGATAAAATCTGTATCATCGACTTTATCTTGCATTTCATAGAAATTATCAATTGCTAAATCTGCAATTGCATCAGTATTATCTGCCCGTGCATCTTGGAATTTTTCTAAAATTGTATTCCAATCGCCTTCATTTGCTTCTAAAATTTCATCAAAAACTCGTACGTCTTCAAAAGAAGCGTTCATTCCTTGACCATAGAACGGCACAATTGCATGCGCTGCATCGCCCATGATTGACACTTTTCCGTTTGCTTGCCAAGGATAACATTTGATTGTTCCCAATGTTCCGACAGGATTTTCAAAATAGGTTTCTACCAAATTCGGTAAATGTTCTAATGAATCTGGATAATATTTTTCAAAAAAGGATTGTACTTTTTCAGGAGTATTTAAGTTATCAAAACCAGCTTCTCCTTTGTACGGATGAAACATCGTTACAGTAAAACTTCCATCTAAATTTGGCAAAGCAATCATCATAAATTTACCTCTTGGCCAAATATGTAAAGCATTCTTTTCAATTCGATAACCACCATTTTCTAAAGATGGAATTTCTAATTCTTTATAACCACTTCGCAAGAAATTTTGAGAATAGTTGAATAATAAACTTGTTGTTTTTCCCATCAAACTCTTACGAACTGCAGAACCAGCACCATCTGTTCCAATCACAACATCAGCTGTAATCGTTTCTATTTCTCCGTCTAAGTTCTTGAAAGTCGCAGTTGCCGTTTCTAAATCAACAGATTGGCAATTTGAATCAAAAACAACTTTTAGATTATCGAATCTATCCGCTTCTTCCAAAAGTTCTCTATTCAATCCGCCACGAGAAACCGAATTGATATGTTCCCCATCTCGTCCGCTATAACTCGAAAATCGCAATGCACCATCAATTCCATGAATCATTCGACCATTCATCGGAATACATTCTTTGATGATTTCGGCTTCGATTCCAACCATTCGCAAAGCCTTTAAACCTCTATCTGATAAAGCTAAATTGATAGAACGTCCGCCAACATATTCTGCTGCACGAATATCGCCACGTTTTTCACGCAACTCAACATTATAACCACGTTGAGCCATTCTCAATGCTAATAAAGTTCCACAAAGTCCTGCGCCAATTATTAATACTTTATCTTTTTTCATGCTAATTTTTTCTTGAAACTTCTCTAAGTAAACATTCGACTTTAAGTGACTTGTTCACTCATTTATTTACTTAACAAAAGAAGAAGAAATCTTCCATTGTTTTCCAATTTTTTTTGTTAAAATATTGCTTTAATTCGGTTTGTTCTTCCGTATTCGCAACAGCGATTATAACTTGTGGTTGTTCTAATTGTTCAATGAAATCATTAGATTTCATTCTAACATTATAAATATCTTTTCCAATTTTTTTTGGATTATTACAAACCCAATTGAACACTATATTTTGCTGTATTAAATATTGAGCAATTGCTTTGCCTTTTCGTCCAGCACCCCAAATTACCAAAGGTCGATTTTTATCGTAATTCAACTTTAAAAAGTAGAAACATTTAATGTCAATAAACCGATTGTCAGCGTATAAATCCGATGTTCGAGAACTTCTGATTGCATAATCTCTCCACAAATGTAAAGTTTCTGAACAGGGTAAACATTGCAAACCAGCTTCATAAAATCGGAAAACCAAATCATAATCTTCGGGATAAATTTCGCTTTCGAAACCGCCACATTTTTCAAAATCTGACCGATAAATCATCCAGCAAGGAGAAGCAATCACACATTCTTTATATAATTCCGAAAAATTTGTTCCTCGTTCTGTTAAGTCGTTCAACCAATTTTCATATTTTTTATAGCCATCGCCTAAAGGTTTGGCTGAAAAGTATTTAACTTTTCCTGTGGCAACATGTCCTTTTCCATTATCTAATAACTGCTTTTTTAGAATTGCTAATTTCTGCTTTGGCATAATATCATCTGCATCCATTCTGTGGATAAGTTCACCTTCACATTTGGAATAAGCTAATTGTAAAGCAGTGATTACACCACTTTTAGGATT
>CAZEOC010000429.1:0-3675 GCA_964513525.1 uncultured Saprospiraceae bacterium
TTTATTTTTAGTTTCATTTATAACTATTTCATCATCATTATTAGTTTCTCTAAAAGATAAATTTTCATAACTTAAAACTGGTCCAATAAATGGCACAAAACCATGATAATCTCCCAATGCTTTGGTTGCTTCAAGGCTTAAAGATTTTCTTTTTGAAGTTTGAGAAATACCATAAACTAAATTTTCTTTATTATAACCTCTATAAGCAACAGCAATACTTACATCTGGATTATGCCA
Source organism: uncultured Saprospiraceae bacterium (assembly GCA_964513525.1). GTDB lineage: Bacteria > Bacteroidota > Bacteroidia > Chitinophagales > Saprospiraceae > CAWVWD01. The sequence goes on from CAZEOC010000429.1 coordinate 238, forward strand.
ATAATATCCTCCTGAAAATTCTGGCATTAATGAGATTCCATTCTTTCTGATAAATGGTCTTTCGGTTTCGTTATATGATGAGTTATTTAACCACCAAGCAGAAGACATTCCTGCACTTAGAAAGAACCCATTTAATCTTCCTTCATTAGCTAACTTTTCAGTTATTTCAGCCGTTTTTCCATTTTCCCAATTTCTTTCTGCTCCTAAAGTAGTTTCAAACATATATCGATATGAAAAAGTCGCAAAAAGTGGCGGTGTTTTGATTTCACTTTTAATAGTTTGATTGATATAATAGCTTTCTTGATTTGCATAATTATAGGCTAAACCAAATTCTAATAAATGACTTTTCCGATTATAAGTAAAACCTGTATTGATTGGAATTTTAGCTTTACTAATATATGCTCCTGTTGGAAATTCTAAATTATTATTTGTTTGACGAAAACTAAACGGTGCTAAAGAAATACCAATAAATGGTCGAATTTTATGATGTTGTATTTTCCAAGGATAATATTTAAAAACGGTTTCTACTCCAGTCGAAAAATCTATTTCTACATTTTCTTCATTCATTTTTTGAACATATATCGGAATTGCAATATAAAAATCAGCATGTCCCCAAAAATGAGTTCCACCAATTAAAAAACGAGCATTAGATAGGGATTCAAAATTCCTTATTTCTAAAACTCCTTGACTATTTTCAAAAGTAGAATTTCCCCCAAAATTAGTTTGATAATCAACACCTAAGTGCATTTGTGCAAATCGGTGACGACTTTGTTTTTCAAGATACACTTGCGCTGAAAGAGATTGAATCGTTGCTATTATTAAAATAATGATTAGTAAATTTTTCATATTTCTGCTTTTTGAATTTCAATTTGTAATAAAATTAATCCTACAATTAACAATATTAAAAATGAATCAACCGAAACGTAAAATTTACTTACTGAACTGTAATCTTAGTACAAATTAATTATTTCCCCCATTTACGCAATTGCTTTAAAACCGCTGCAAAGTCTTTATGAAAGCCAGCTTCAAAAGTTAATATTTCTTCAGTTTTTGGATGTTCTAAAATTAATTTAAAAGCGTGTAAAGTCGTTCTACTCATCAAAGGTCTTTCTATATCTAATTTCCCAATTTTATATTTGCTCTTAATATCTGAAAGGTAAAGTGCATCTTGTTTTCCGTACAAAGCATCAACTAAAAGTGGATGACCAGTAGATTCAAAATGCACTCTAATTTGATGTGTTCGACCAGTTTTAATTTCTGCTTCTATCAATGCACAATCTTTAAATTCTTCCACAACTTTATACAACGTCAAAGAAGGTTTTCCTCTTTCTGCAATTATCATTTTAGAAGAATTCACTTTATTTTGTGCAATTGGTTTATTGATTTCGCCTTCTTTTTTTAAAGGTTTTCCATCTACAATTGTCATATAAAACTTTCGAACCGTTCTTTCTTGAAATTGCTTTGAAAGATGTCTATGTGTTTCTGCATCTAAAGCAAAACACATAATTCCGCTTGTAGCCTTATCTAATCTATGAACAACAAAGATTTCCTCAAATTTACTTTTCAAAAAACCTAAAACATTGGGTAATTGTGGTGCATATCTATCTGGAATAGATAAGTAATTTGGTGGTTTATTGATGATTACAATTGCATCATCTTGATATATAATTTCAACTTTATTTTTCAATCTCTTTGTAGTTTATTAATATTAATTCGCAAAAATATTCAATTGTAAGGAAGTTTTTAATAAAGAAGGAATTAAATAATAATATTTTCTGAATTGAATTTCATTCTCTTACTTTTATGAAAAAAAGTTATGAATCAACAGATTGTTCAAATTGCATTAGTAGTCCGTGATTACGATGAAGCAATTGACTTTTATGTCAATAAACTTCATTTTGATTTAATTGAAGATACCGATAGGGGCAACGGTAAACGTTGGGTTATCGTTAAGCCCAAAGGAAAAGGCGGTTGTGCATTATTATTAGCAAAAGCTAAAAATGAAAAACAAGCTGAAGCTATAGGAAATCAAACTGGCGGACGAGTATTTTTGTTTATTTATACAGATAATTTTGATAGAGATTATGATAATCTTATCAAAAATAATATTAAGATTTTTAGAGATGCATCTATTGAAGATTTTGGGAAAGTTGCTGTTTTCGAAGATTTATATGGAAACCTTTGGGATATGATAGAACCTAAATAATTATAATTTTTATTAAATTCAAAAAATGATTTTTACATTTTTAAAAATAATGTAATAAAAAGGTGATTTAATGAAAAAATACTAAATGTTAATTATTTTTAACACTTTATTTTAACAAATATATTTTTTATGAAACACGTTGTTTACACATTGTTTTTACTAATGTTCGCTTTTACCGTATCAGCTCAAAATGATACATTATTACATGAAAATTTCTCAATGCCTTTTGATACAGATCAAACAGATTTTGGAGAATCTGATGGCGTTTCTGCTGTTCCTTCTGGTTCAGACACAATTTTTGTGAATTTAGATGCTGATGGTATCGCAGTAGGTGGAAATGCACCTTCTCAATATTGGTACTGGGATAGTTTAGATTTTTACGGAGATGATTTAGGTGTATTAAAAAGTCAATCTTGGCTAACAGGATTTTCACCTGACAATCGTAACTGGTTAATTTTACCTGCAATTGAAATCATAGATGCAAATGCAACGCTATCTTGGAAATCAGCTCCTTACCAAGGTCCTCGTTATTTGGACGGTTACACAGTATTGGTTTCTACAACAGATAATGATGCCACTGTAGCATCTCACCCTTTTGTAGATACTTTATTCCATGCAGCTGAAATGTTATCAATTGACGGTGCAAATGGTTCATTGGTCGTTTCAGATTTTACTTTCTCAGATGGTTATATTCATGCAAATAGCTTTACTGATTCTATGTATTTCCTACACCCAGGTGAAGATACTGTAGATTTTACTGCTGCTGAAGATTTTAACTTAGGTCAATTAGAACCACATTCAGTAAGTTTAGCAGCTTATGCTGGAGAAACAATTTATATTGCTTTCTTACATGATTCAGAAGATGATAACTTAATAGAAATTGATGATATTTTAGTTACTGGAACTTTACCAGTAATTAGTACAAATAAAATCAGTGAAGAATTAGGTTTACAAATTTTCCCTAATCCAACGAATGATTATATCAATTTGACATATAATGTAGTTGAGAATACGACTATTTCTGCTGCTATCTATGATATGAACGGACGATTAGTACAAGTTCAAAATAACTTATCAAGTCAAGCTGGTGAACACCAATATCGTTTTAATGTTAACGCTTTTGCAAATGGAAACTATACTTTAGTTTTAGAAGCAGAAGGACAGCGTTTAACAAAGAAATTTGTTGTAGCTCAATAGTAAGTGCTTGGACACAAATAACTTAAATATTTATG